>NZ_JBFTMS010000019.1:0-104351 GCF_056397085.1 Peribacillus sp. 05N428
GCGCGGTTCCATCAATTTTCCGGCAAAAGGAGTTCCAAATTGCTCTCGCCCCGAACCAAAATTTTAAAAGTAAACTAGATTAATCTTCATAGTTTTTTACAGTATTCCTTAAAGGATGGAAGAAATTTGCGACACTCCTGCCGAATAACTGACTAGCCGAGACCCCACAGGCGCTTGCGTCGAGGAGGCTTGGCAGGCAGTCGGCGGAAAGGGAGCGGATTTCTGAAATCAAATGAAATGATAATACAAAGAAAAAATTGAAGGTGAAAGGCTATTTCTTCGAATTCATCTGCAGTCTAAAGCTGACATCAAAAATGATGTCAGCTTTTTTTATGGAAAATATCAAGTATTTGAAGAAGGGCGGTAAATGTAGTGAAAAAAAGCAAAGGCAATAAAAAGTTAAGCCATAGAGAAGACAGTAGCGGATGCAGCAGTATGCCAAAGAAAATGGAGAACAGAAAAAGGTCGAGAATGATAAACACTTTTAAACTGTAAATATCAAGGACTTCTTCAGCAAGTTCATGTTGCTCATTCAAGATGGCTTTTTTATTATTGGTTTCCATGCGATCACCTTAAACCTTTTACGATTATATATTGTTGATATATGAAAACCGCGGATCAATGGTTCTTCTCAGGATGAATACGCAACCAAAATTACCAAAAAAACATAGAACTTTTACATCCAGGCAATATGTTATACTAATATAATAGTATGAAAGATTTAGAGATTTTAAATAACATATATTTTCTTAACGATACATGAAGAATGAAGAAAGGGGAGAAGAGTGTGAAGAGGAAGAAATGGTGGTTATCCATATTTGCATTGTTTGTCTTTTTACTCTCAATGCTCTCCTATTCATTAGCGAAAGATGATGGGGTAAAATGGCGGAATTTACCCAAAAATAATCTTTTAAGACAGGCTGAACTTTTTAAGGGAAATAAAGAATTGCAAAGAATATTTTTATTTCCAGAAGAGGAGTACGATGAAGGGGAAGCACTGAAAATTGCTGGAACCATTAATAAACTGCCTCATTCACTTTTGGTGAAAACAGCGGAAAGTGGTGTGAGGATCAAACTATTCGATGGCGATATAACAGAAAATCAATCCGCGGCCAAATTAAAGGGGAAAACTCCGCGTGGTTATTTGAATAAAGAAACAACTTGGGATGATGTGCCTGGTATGGGCGGATCACATACGGTATTGGTTAAAATCGGGGCGAGTGACAAAGGCAACGGGCATGGCTCGGTTAATTTGGAACTGCATGAGCTGGGGCACTCCATTGATAATATAGTGTTTAATGGAATCCGTGAAGACATGGATTATTTGAAGATTTGGGGTAAGGAAGTGGATGGGCTGTTTCCTGGGATTACGTATTTTTCCAACTACCCTGAGGAATACTTTGCAGAAACGTTTGCCATGTTTTATGTGAACAATGAACAAAATCAATTGCTTAGACAAAAAGCACCCGAGACTTATAATTTTATTAAACAATTAGATTAAACATTAGGCAATAATACGTTAAAATAAGGAGAATGAAAGTAGAAAAGGTGGTTTATCATGAAGCAATATTTAGATTTATGTAAGCATGTACTCGAAAATGGAACGCAAAAAGGTGATCGTACGGGAACAGGAACGATCAGTACCTTTGGATATCAAATGAGATTCAATTTAAAAGATGGATTCCCTGTACTTACAACGAAAAAGGTTAGTTTAAAAGCGATTATCCATGAACTATTATGGTTTTTGAAGGGTGATACAAACGTTGGGTACCTTCAGGAAAACAGTGTGCGCATCTGGAATGAATGGGCGGATGAAAAGGGGGAATTAGGCCCGATTTATGGTCATCAATGGCGTTCCTGGGGAACGGCTGATGGAAGGCAAATCGATCAAATCAGTGAATTGATCGAACAAATCAAGACCAACCCAAATTCAAGAAGATTGATAGTCAGTGCTTGGAATGTTGGGGAACTGGATGAAATGGCCTTGCCGCCTTGCCATGCTTTCTTTCAATTCTATGTTGCTGATGGCAAGCTTTCATGTCAGCTATACCAACGTTCAGCGGACGTCTTCTTAGGTGTTCCTTTTAATATAGCTTCGTATGCGCTTTTAACGATGATGATCGCCCAGGTGTGTGATTTGGAAGTTGGCGAATTTGTACATACTTTCGGGGATGTCCACATCTACTCTAACCACCTTGAACAAGTGGAACTGCAGTTGACTCGTGACCCGAAACCATTGCCAATCATGAAAATCAATCCAGATGTGAAAAATATCTTTGATTTTAGCTTCGAGGACTTCGTTTTGGAAAATTACGAAGCCCATCCCCATATAAAAGGTGAGGTTAGCATATGATATCGTTGATAGTGGCTATGGATCAAAATCGTGTGATAGGTAAAAACAATAAACTGCCATGGCATTTACCAGCAGATCTGCAGTACTTTAAAAAAGTGACGATGGGCCATCCAATCGTCATGGGGCGAAAAACATTTGAATCGATCGGCAGGGTCCTGCCTGGCCGCGAAAATGTCATCGTCACCCGCAATCAGGAATTTAAAGCGGAAGGCTGCGTAGTATTACATGATATTGCACAAATCAAAATGTTCGCAGATAACCATGAAGAGGAAGTATTCGTAATTGGCGGAGCCGAAATCTTCAAGGAAATCCTACCTTTTACCGACCGCCTGTATATTACGGAAATTCATGAAACTTTCGAAGGGGATACTTTCTTTCCCGAGATTGATGAAAATGAATGGGATGAAATCTCCTCAAAACCAGGTAACATTGATGAAAAAAATCGATTTGCACATGATTTTATTATTCTACAAAAAAAATAAAGTGCTAATCCGATTATGGGAAATGACCATAATCGGATTTTTTTGGTATGGAACAAACAAAAGAAAGAATTTTTAGAAAAATCAATTACATTAATAACAGTAAAGTGCTATAATGATTGAATTCATCAGAAAGGAAATGAGGGATTGTTATGAATCAGACTGCATCTAAGAATAGGGGGATTCAATTGGAAGATATTCTAATTGCCTATAGAGAACTGAAAGAAATCGTTTTACATACTCCTTTACAAAAAAATCAGAGGCTCTCTGAAAAATATGATTGTAATGTTTATTTAAAACGCGAGGACTTACAACACGTACGTTCCTTTAAATTAAGAGGGGCTTACTATAAAATGAAAAGCCTGACCGAGGAAGAGACGAAGAACGGAGTCGTTTGTGCCAGTGCAGGAAACCATGCACAGGGTGTTGCTTTTTCCTGCAGCCAATTGGGCATTCACGGGAAAATTTATATGCCTGCTACAACTCCAAGGCAAAAAGTCGATCAAGTTCAGCTATTCGGCAGGGATAATGTGGAGATCATCCTAATCGGGGATACATTCGACGATGCATTTGCCATGGCGATGGAATGCTGTGAAAAAGAAGAGCGTTCCTTTATCCATCCATTTGACGATGAAAAGGTAATCGCCGGGCAGGGTACAACGGCTGTAGAAATCCTGAACGATTGTGAAGATGGAATTGATTATGTATTTGCCGCTATGGGCGGCGGCGGTTTAATGGCCGGAGTATCGAGTTATTTCAAATCGGTTTCCCCAAATACGAAATGCATTGGAGTTGAGCCGCAAGGTGCTGCTTCGATGGAATACTCCTTCAAGGAAGGAAAAGTTTCTGAACTTGAAAAAATAGATACATTCGTTGACGGAGCAGCTGTCAAGTGTGTGGGACAGTTGACATATCAGCTTTGTAAGGAAAACCTGGAAGATATCGTTGTCGTACCTTCAGGCCAAATCTGTACGACGATTCTCGATTTGTATAATCAGCATGCGATTGTCGCTGAACCTGCAGGGGCTATATCTGTAGCCGCGTTGGATTCATATAAAGAACAAATCAAAGGGAAAACGGTTGTTTGCATGGTCAGCGGAGGGAATAACGACATTGGGCGCATGCAGGAAATTAAAGAGAAATCCTTATTATATGAAGGGCTGCTTTATTATTTTATCGTGAATTTTCCACAACGTGCTGGCGCTTTAAGGGAATTCCTTGATGAGGTGTTGGGACCGAATGATGATATAAGCCGTTTTGAATATACGAAGAAAAATAATAAAGAAAGCGGGCCGGCCCTGGTTGGTATTGAGCTAAAAGATAAAAATGATTATGAAGGGCTCATTCAAAGGATGAACAAGAAAGGATTCTCTTTCGTAGAGGTCAATAAAGACAGTAATTTATTTCACTTGTTGATTTAAACATGGACAAAATGTTAAATTAGGATAGAATAATACCTATGTTTTTACATTTTATTTTGCCGGCCCAGTCGTATATGGGCATACTGTCGATAATTGTTACCATTCTATGACGAATTGCCAGTTCCCTTTCAATTGGTTGGAAATGGTATTATAATCGGAGTAGGTCTAATTACAAC
Organism: Peribacillus sp. 05N428; assembly: GCF_056397085.1. Lineage (NCBI taxonomy): Bacteria > Bacillati > Bacillota > Bacilli > Caryophanales > Bacillaceae > Peribacillus > Peribacillus sp. 05N428. The sequence continues at coordinate 4,430 of NZ_JBFTMS010000019.1, forward strand.
ACCAAAGGGGATGTATCCATGTCGAACATTGGAGTACCTGGTCTAATTCTCATCTTAATTTTGGCATTAATTATCTTTGGTCCGAAGAAACTTCCAGAAATTGGCCGTGCATTTGGACAAACGCTTCGTGAGTTTAAAAAATCCACAAGTGATTTAACAAAAGGTGATTATGAAGAAGATAAGAAGCTACAACAAAAAAATCATGAATGATTGAATGCTGGGCGTAAGATGGAATCGTCTTGCGCCTTTACGCTGTAACAAAGATACGGATTTTCAGATGAAGGCGTGATCAACTTTGGAAGATAAGGAATTAAATATCATCGATCATCTCGATGAATTGAGAAAACGGCTCATCATTACAGCTGTTGCTTTTGTCATCTTTTTTATCGCCAGCTTTATTTATGTTGAGGAGATTTATAATTGGTTCGTGAAAGATCTCGATTTTGACCTGATGGTATTGGGACCAAGTGATATTATCTGGATTTACTTCATGCTTGCAGGTGTCGTAGCCATTGCGGCAACGATACCGGTAATTGCCCTGCAAATCTGGTTATTCGTTAAACCCGCTTTGATGCCAAATGAAGTGAGGGCGACCCTTGCCTATATTCCAGCACTTTTCCTGCTTTTTATCGGAGGGCTTGCTTTCGGTTATTTTGTCATCTTCCCGACCATTCTTCAATTTTTGATTGAACTGGGTGATGGGATGTTCATAACCAGTTTTACAGCTGATAAGTACTTTTCATTCGTATTTAATATGACGATACCTTTTGCTGTTTTATTCGAGCTTCCTGTCGTTACCATGTTTTTGACCTCCCTTGGCATAATAAATCCTTATGTGCTTCAAAAATTAAGGAAGTATGCATACTTTGTACTGGTTGTCATAGCGATATCGATTACGCCGCCTGACTTTATGTCGGACTTTATGGTGATGGTTCCATTGCTGTTATTATACGAAATCAGTATATCTTTATCTAAAGTCGTCTATAAACGAAGGGTGAGACGTGAAAGCTTGCGGGAAGACACCTACGAGGAAGGTTTATAAGAAGAAGCCCATAATGGCATTTTGCCCTTATGGGTCTTTTTTTTTATGATTATTAATCTGATTTCTCTGTTTTTTTACACATTTGAATATTTATACTTTTGGATTTATTGTGTATAATGTAAGCAATCGGTTAAAAATGAGGATTGATATTTTGATGTTCAAATGCTTGGAATTCAAAGATTGTTTTGGACATAAGGTCACCATTTCAGAAATACCTGTCTTACTGCCTAGTGATCCGAATTTTTTTATGTTGACCGTGCGTTTGGAAGTATTTGTTAAGAAGGTTTTTGCCAATAAAGATCATAAAGAAAATTACTCATTTAAGCATTATTTAGCATCCGTACTCAAATGGCCCGTTTATAACAAGCTTTTTTTTGGAAGTTTACTCAATAATGCTTAATGCGGATTGTTCCATAGCTAACTTCTCCGTTAAAAGAGATGACACGAATGCCAGGCAATATCGAATGTATCGGCATGTGTTTTGGTTGGCTCATGGAACGGTCTTTTTTTGTGTAATCAATTCAAAAGATAAGTATCACTTCAGTCGAAAAAAGAAACCTTTGGTTTGAATGCTTACCTTGAATAGGTATAATACAATAGATATGTTAATTTAGGGATGTGTAATGATGAATAAAGTAAAGATAGTAACAGACTCGACAGTAGATATGACACCAGAAGAACTGGATTTTTATGATGTTACAATGGTCCCTTTATCGATCTTTATAGATGGGGAGACTTTTTTGGATAAGGTTGAAATCGAACAAGAAGAATTCCTGAAAAGGATGAACCAGTCAAAAGAACTGCCAAAAAGCTCACAACCGGCTATAGGTACCTTTGTGGAGGTATATGATGAACTCGGAAAAGACGGCAGCGAGATTATTTCCATACATATGACAGGTGGCATGAGCGGTACAGTTCGCTCAGCGGAAAGCGCAGCTAGCATGTCTGAAACGAAGGTTACCGTTCTTGACTCGAAATTCATTTCAAAAGCGATGTCATTTCAGGTGATCGAGGCAGCGAAGATGGCGAAGGAAGGGAAATCCGTAGCTGAGATAATTGAACGATTGGAACATATTAAAAGGCAGTCAAGTTTAATCATTGTCATAGAAACACTTGATAACCTCGTTAAGGGTGGAAGGATTGGCAAAGTTTCTGCATTTATCGGTTCATTGCTGCACATAAAGCCGATTGCACTTCTTGATGATGGTGTACTGAACCCTGTATCCAAAGCCAGGAGCCAGTCACAGGTCGTGAAGTTCATCATCAAGAAATTCAAAGAAGATACTCAAGGGAAAAAGATTAGAGGCATCGGTTTTGTACATGCGAATGGCCTTGAAATAGCGGATAAGGTCCGCCAGGCCATTGCAGACTTAACAGGATATCAAGACATAAAGATAGAAGCAACGACTGCCGTTGTCAGTACCCATACAGGTGAAGGCGCCATGGCGATCATGTATTATTGGGACTGATAATGATATAGCATATGAAACAGCGTTTGGCGGCGGTTTTGTCACTTTTACAATTGTCTTTAATTCGTAGAAATAGTTGCTGTCCTCATTCCGGATGGTCTGTTAGAATAAATGAAGTAACAGAATATTTTATACATAAAGGACGGGGTAGGGATGAGAAAGCTGCAATTGCTTATGGCAGCTATGGGAGCATCAATTTTATTGCTATTGACAGCATGCGGTTCCAATGGTGTACCTGATGCCAAAAATTGGGACCTTGAAGATTTCAGTTATATCGATCAGGAGGGGAAGCCTTTCTCAAAAAGCGATCTTAAAGGAAAGGTTTGGGTAGCGGATTTTATATTCACGAGCTGTGAGACGGTCTGTCTCCCCATGACTTCGAATATGACGAAGCTGCAGCAGCAATTGAAGGATGAAGGGATTAAGGATGTAGAGTTCGTTTCATTTTCCGTGGATCCGGAAATTGACAAACCTGATGTTTTAAAAAAGTTTGGTGACCAATTTAATGTGGATTACGGCAACTGGCACTTTCTGACCGGTTATGGACAGGAAGAAATCGAGCAGTTCGCATTGGATAACTTTAAAACGATCGTCAAAAAACCAGAAGCAGAAGATCAGGTGATTCATGGGACCAGTTTTTTTCTGATTGATCAAGAAGGAAAGATCATCATGGATTATACAGGTCTGCAGGATATTCCGATTGATGAAATCATTAAGCATATAAAAATATTACAGAATTATTGAACAGGTTAAATGACCTGTTCTTTCTGTTTTCATCCATCTTTATTATCGAGCTTTATCGATGGTGAAAATGAGCAATACGTTTTTTGAAGAAACAGCGGTAGTGAAGAATGATTTTACATGCTAAGTAACATGCTAATTTTTATAGGACTAGCTTTAATTCACAGCATTTTTCATATTGTATAGTAAGGAATGCTCATTTTTGGAAGTACAATGAAGGTATATTGTTTGCAATCTTTCGTTTTCTGCATGATATAATATATGGGTAGGAAGGTGAGGGTCATGAGGAACAAAATCACCTGTCTTTTCATATGCCTAGTTTGGATTTCAGGCTGCAGTCAAAATGAAACAGCCTCAAATCAGCCATCTGTTCAGCAGAAAAGCATAGTTGAGCTGAGTAAAAAGGAAACCATTCCTGCCAGCTTTTTTCCGGACCCTGTGAAAATCGTGTCAATTGGCGACTCCTTGACTCAAGGTGTCGGTGATAGTAAAGATAATGGCGGGTATCTGCCTTATTTACAAAATAAGCTGGAAAAAGAACCATCGATTACTTCCGTTGAGATGATTAATCATGGCATACGTGGAAATAGGACCGACCAACTATTGAAAAGACTGGATAAGACTAGGATTAAAGAAGACATAAAGCAAGCTGACTCGATTGTCGTCACAATCGGTGGAAATGATATCATGAAGGTCTTTAAACAGAATTTCTCCAACCTGGAACTGAATCAGTTTGATTCGGCAAAAATAGGGTATGAAAAAAGATTAAGGCAGATACTTGATAAGGTTCGTTCTGAAAATGATTCTGCGCAAATATATCTTGTAGGCGTCTATAATCCATTTTCCAAATGGTTCGGAGATTTTTATGAACTTGATATGATCATGAATGATTGGAATGAAAGTGGAAAAGAGATCATTGAAGAATATGATTCAGCCTATTTTATTGAAATAGCAGACATTTTCGAGAATTCCGAAGAAGATTTGCTTTATGCCGAGGATTATTTTCACCCAAATGACCGCGGATATGAATTAATCGCGACAAGAATCTATAATGATATGGATATTACTACTATCGGAAAGGACACATTGGAAGCGAGTGCCAAAGGAGATGATGACCAAGAATGACAAATGTCAAATGGAAGACTTTGTTTATTTCCCTATTAGCCTTAAACATCCTGGTCATCCTGTTTGTAACGATTTTAGTTAATCTGCCGACTAAAGATAAAGAGCTGATACCCAAAGTAAGCCACGAAGAAGATATCCAATTTCAAATTCACACGAATCGGGAAGATTTGACAAGGTTAATCAATCAGTATCTGGATAAAGAGGGCTTGACGGGATCCATTCACTATGAAGTGTATTTAACGGATGAGGTGGAGCTATACGGAACAATGCCATTTTTCAACCGTGAAGTGGAAATGAAATTGACTTTTGAACCAATTGCCCAAAAGAATGGGGATTTGATTCTTAAGCAAAAATCAATTGCAGTCGGTAAAATGAACCTTCCTGTTTCATATGTAATGAATTTAATTAATGAGCGATATAATATGCCTGAATGGGTTAGCATAAGTCCCAATGACGAAAGTATTTATGTGTCATTACAGGATATGGAACTGAAAAGCGATATAAGGGTGAAGGCGAATGAATTCGATCTGAAAAATGATGATATTTCATTTTTATTGACCATCCCATCATCATTACAGTGATCGTGAATAAATGGATAAAAAACCAGGATCGATGCATCCTGGTTTTTTATCCATTTATGGGGAGAGCGTTAGGGTTTCTAGTGAGGATGATTCCCGATTCGATCCGATTATATAAATGGTTGAGGAAGTATTTTCTTGAAATGCCTTGTTTGGCAAAGGGAGTGCGATTTCTTTTGTTCCAGCTTTCCTCACTTCGAAGTCAACTATCATGGGATGAATAGTGAGATATTCGCTTGCTTTCCTGAAATGGATTTGATCAAAGACGACATCTCCGCCTTTGACCGCAATGTCCACCGAGAGTAAATCATGTGAAAGCTGGATGAATCGGACCTTTGCTTCATTTGGAGGAACAGATGGGTTATCCTCGAAAGGTAACATTTTCAACGATTCGTTAGCCACGGTAGGTGTTAGAGCAATGGTATAGGAAGCTCCGATTTCGAGAGCCACTTTACAGCTTAATAGAGGTGAGGTGTTTTGCCCGCTGCGGTATATATCCAATTTGTACTTGCCAGGGGGCAGTGATAAATAACCATTGCTCTCTTTATATGAGAAATTTTTGAGGATACGCATTTCATTTACATGAACATCAAATGGGTGAGCTGTTGGGACAGCATGTAAGAAGCGGACTTGTGCAGGCAGTAGGACTGTTATTTGTCCATTTCTGTATGTTGAATTTTCGAGACTTTTCAAATGTTTATGGTAATAATAATCATGCAATTGCGGATCGCTGTTTTTATAAGACGATAGTAAATCATATGTTTTTGATTTTTGTGGATATGATTGTTTATCGCTCATTTCCAACACCTCTCATTTTTCCATCATGTTTTTAACATATGTAATCATGCTTGGGCGTGTGTCTCCTTTCTAAAAAGAAAGGTAACATTTTCGTGAAATGCTCTCGGCATATTATTTTACAGGGGTATATAAAAACGTTAAAATGCATTCAATGGATGGTTTGTAAAAAAGGAGGATTTTCATTTGACAAAGCAATTAGAGAAAGCAACATTCGCAGGTGGATGTTTCTGGTGCATGGTGAAACCGTTCGATGAACAGCCTGGCATCGAATCCGTGATCTCCGGCTATACAGGCGGGACTACGGAAAATCCCACATACAAAGAGGTTTGTTCTGAAACCACGGGACATTATGAAGCTGTTCAGATCACCTTTGATCCAAACGTATATCCATATGAGAAGATAATTGAGTTATTTTGGCAGCAAATTGATCCGACAGATCCTGGCGGGCAATTTTATGACCGGGGAAGTTCTTATCAAACGGCCATTTTTTATCATGACGAAAACCAACGTGAAATTGCAGAAGCATCCAAAGCTAAGCTGCAGGCGAGCGGGAAATTTTCCGGACCGATCGTAACCCCGATTATACCGGCCAAAACGTTTTATCCAGCCGAGACGTACCACCAGCATTACTATAAAAAGCAACCTGAACATTATGAAAGATATTCGATTGGCTCAGGACGCAAAGCATTTATACAACATCACTGGGGGGAAAAAAATGAAAAGTAAAGAAGAATTAAAAAAGAAACTCACTCCGATTCAATATGAAGTCACGCAAAATAATGGAACGGAACCAGCCTTTAATAATGAATATTGGAATTTGAAGGAGGAAGGATTATATGTGGATATCATTTCAGGTAATCCTCTTTTCACTTCAAAGGAAAAGTTCGATTCAGGCTGCGGTTGGCCAAGCTTCACTAAACCGCTTAAAGAAGAGGAAGTGGTGGAAAACCTCGATACGAGTTATGGTATGAGAAGGATTGAGGTCCGCTCAAAAAATGCCGATTCTCATCTGGGACATGTTTTCAATGACGGACCGGGACCGTCAGGATTACGCTATTGCATCAATTCTGCATCATTAAGGTTCATCCCGCTCCAAGATCTTGAAAAAGAGGGTTACGGGGAGTATAAAAAGCTTTTTGATTGATTGGAAAACCCCCTATCAGATTATGATAGGGGGTTTTTTTATTGAGTAATATTCAATCTGTGATGATTGACGCAATCCGGACATATGGAATGTCGGTCAGGTCCATTGCTTTAGTCCTGCCAGTCACCTCAAAACGGACAGTATGTGAACCGGGGCGAAGCCCATTAGTGACAAATAAATATCTTTCACGGGCAAATGGCCACCATGTATTCAAAGTCGTGATTTCATTTCCGTCGATCCAAACATTCACTTCCCCGCCATCAGGACTTCTAAGTAGTTTCACACCAAGCATACTCCCTTTGAAGGTATATTGAATCACACTGCCCTTTTCACTACTAGTGAAATAGCCGCCCATTGGCCGGAAACCGCTCATTTTTTCATAGTGGTCATTTTCCGATAATTCAAAACCGGAACGGGCATGCAGCTTAGTTGGAAGACCAGCTACAGCCTTCTCTTGTTTGATGTTATCCAGGAACCGTTCATAAATGGCATCGGCATATAATTTATACCCCAGCCCATTTGGATGTACCAAATCTTTGGTCAGCTGTTTTTCCGTATATCCTGAATTTTTGAATATTGGTCGCATATCCACATTTGTAGCACCATAATGTTTGGATAAAAGTCCGATGGCTGACGCAAAATCCTCATATTTCAAGGAACTCTCTGTTATTGTGAATAACTCAGCATTAGGGTGGAGCCGTTTTGCCTTTCTCATTAACGCTTCATATGTCATGGTAAAATCATCGACATTCATATATTTACGGTCATTTTCACCAAAAACGAAGAAAATCAGATCTTTATGATCATGCTTCCTTCTTTGGGAAAGCTTGAATAGACCCTCAAAAGCTGTTGATCCGCTTTGGACCACGTAGTCACCATGTAAAGGAATATCATTGGCATCATTCATCTTATTTTCTAGCTGTTTGAACCATGTTAGATTAGGTTTTTCAGCTCCCGATCCTCTTCCGATACTGTCACCAATGACGAGATACTGAATGGGCTGGCCTGATTGGAATTTTTGATAAACATTTATCGAATCATCTGATCCATATGTTTTAGGAACTTTTTGAAGGATATAGCTGATTAGAAGGATCGTGGCGATTGCAGCGAAAGGGATGAAGGATTTTGCGTTCGTTTTCAATTATGTTCCCCCGTATTGCCTTTTATGTATCCATGTAGGTATGAGATAGCTTAAAGAGGCTAAGAATTGTTTTTTCCTTATTATATCCCAATTTTAAAGTAACACAATAAATTTGTGACAATTTTCATGGTTACTCGTGGGATTTCAGCCATTGAATGAATAACGTTTAAGATGGTGTTGATTGAAGTTTTTTCTTAAATCCAGAAAAATAGGCAAATGCACAGACCAAGGCGGGCGTATCGACATATGGTAAGGTGTAAAGAGAAAACAGAATTCTAAAAGGAGTGAAACTTAATGTACGGATATGGTGGAAATGTTGCAGGACCAGGGTACGGATATGGTGGCGGTGGATACGGCGGCGGTAGCTGCGGATTTGGATCAGGCTTCGCTTTAATCGTTGTCTTGTTCATTCTATTGATTATCATCGGTGCTTCATTCTGCTGCTAATTCAATAACCCAAAGACCAGTTGATAAAGCTGGTCTTTTCTTTATGTAAGGAAATTGGTGGTTTGACGGTGAACCTTTCTGATTCCATGGTTGTTGACTGAATCGTCATGGGTAAATCCAGGTGATCATGGGACAGGCGATACACAGCCATTCCTTTTTTAAATCCTGATTTCTGCGCATCGGGAATGACGTAAGAATTCAAATAAACTAGCTCGGTGAATGACATACGATAAGGGACTTAGTTTTCTTTGTAAACCATTTCTGCTAAAATAACGACAGAATGTAATTAATTTAGGGGGATAAAGATATGAAACCTTCCCGTTTACAAGCAGGGGATGAAATTCGCGTAATTGCTCCTTCAAGAAGCTTGGCGATTGTTAAAGGGGAACAACGCAGATTGGCAGAAGAAAGATTGACTGAGCTTGGTTTTAAAGTGACATATGGTAAAACGGTTTTGTTCCATGATGACTTTTTCTCGAATTCGATCGAAGACCGGATCGAAGATTTGCATGATGCGTTCAGGGATCCGAATGTTAAGGGGATTTTTACAAGTATCGGGGGGTATAACGCTAACCAATTGTTACGGTATATCGACTATGATTTGATTAAGGAAAATCCAAAAGTGTTGATGGGGTATAGTGATATAACCGCAATTTTATTGGCCATTTATAATAAAACAGGCTTAACTACATATTCAGGTCCTCATTTCTCGACGTTCGGGATGAAGGCTGGTCTGGAATATACGATGGAATATTTTAAAAAGGCTGTAATTGAAAATGAAGGCTTTTATCTTGAACCAAGTGAAACGTGGAGTGATGATTCTTGGCATTTGGAACAGGATGACCGAACTTTTCACCCGAATGCTGGATACATGGTCATTCAGGAAGGTGAAGCTTCCGGGCCAATCATTGGGGGAAATCTTTGTACACTCAACCTATTACAAGGTACAGAGTACATGCCATCTTTAAAGGACAGTATCCTTTTCATAGAAGATGACGAAGAAAGCCATCCATTCAGTTTTGACCGGGATTTACAATCCTTGCTCCATCAGCCAGGTGCAAGTGGGATTAAAGGAATCGTCATCGGCCGTTTCCAAAAGGATTCAGGAATGACTGAATATGCTTTGCAGGAAATCATCGCCGCCAAAAAGGAGATAAATGGCATACCCGTGATCGCTAATGCCAACTTTGGTCATGTTCATCCTTTTGTAACTGTGCCGGTTGGTTCAAAAGCAGAAATGAAGGTAAAGAACGGAAAAGCGACGATCCAGATCCATCCATGAACAGTTTGAAAACGCCGTTCAAAAAATGGACGGTGTTTTAATCTGTTGGGGGTATGTATGAATATGGTTTGCATTATGGTGTATATTAGGAATCTTTCCTCTTGTCAGCCCTGGAAATTGTCCTATTTTACAAGCATTATTAGGGAATATGAGTCTAATAGTTCAAATTCTTTATTTTTCTGATATAATACTAAGAGATTTAAAATAGAAAAGGTGATTATGTGTTATTAACAATTCCAGCATCCATTCGTTTAGAAGGGGCTTTGGCCGAGTATAATAAAAAAGGCCGTGTGAGCCATACATGTTCCGTTTGTAACGAAGACACTTCTAACGGGGATGCAAGTAACTTGAACTACTATAAGTTAGGAACTAAAAAAGTTTGTCATTCCTGCATGAAAAATGTTTTGCGTCATCCGTCTTTAAAAGAGTATGAATATGTACATACTTCAAATATCGATAAAACGGCTTTTTATAAAAATGTGTTGGCTGTTTTAAAGGATGAAAGTTTTTTGGAATCCATTCGTGAAGAAAAACTAAATAGCGTATTGTAAGAAAAAAGTGTATCTCTCGCGGATACACTTTTTTTGTCGCCATTTTTGGACAATCACCCATGAAACCAACAAATTATCCGTATACATGCTTAGGACAATTTCCTTAGCAAGATTGCCTTCATCTGGACATACACTTTACTATATGGCATTTGTTTTTAAAGAGAAGGAGTGTGTGGGCTTATGGAGCAGTCTTCATTGATCAAACCGGTCCTGGGAGGAGCCTACCCGACTATCAGTCATGGTCAGGGAGTGTTTTTATACGATAAAAATGGAAAGGATTACCTCGATGCTTCTTCCGGTGCTGTTACAGCCAATATTGGCCATGGAGTCCAGGAAATCATTGAGGCTATGGTAAAACAGGCTAAACAGGTTTCATTTGTGTATCGTTCCCAATTTACCAGCGATGCTGCAGAGAAACTCGCCGGAAAAATTGCAGAATTGACCAAAGGGGAACTGACATACAGCTTTTTTGTAAACAGCGGCTCCGAGGCGACTGAAACGGCATTGAAAATTGCCATTCAGCATTGGCAGGAAAAAGGGAAGCCAAAGAAACAGAAAATCATATCGAGATGGATGAGCTACCATGGCATCACGATGGGAGCTCTTTCAATGTCTGGACATCCGATTCGCCGGGAACGCTTTACTCCTTTGCTTGAATCATATCCTTCAGTATCTCCTCCATATTGTTACCGATGTCCACTTCAACTTGACCAACATACTTGCGGAATGGCCTGTGCTTCGGAATTGGAAGCATCAATCCGGCGCATTGGCAGTGAAAATATAGCGGCTTTCATTGCAGAACCTGTTATCGGCGCAGCCGGAGGGGCCATTGTTCCTCCTGACGGTTATTTTCAAAAACTCAAGAAAATCTGCGAAGAGAATGATATTTTATTCATTGCGGATGAAGTAATGACCGGTTTTGGACGTACTGGTAAGATGCTTGCTTCCGAATATTGGGATGTGGAACCTGATATCGTGACATTAGGTAAAGGTATGAGTGGGGGGTATACCCCAATAGCGGCAGCAGTAATGACCAAAAACGTGATGGAACCCATAATGAAAGGCTCGAAGTCAATTATAGGAGGTCATACTTTAAGTGCAAATCCGTTATCGTGCGCGGTATCTTTGGCGGTTTTAGAATATGTCGAAAGGAATGAACTTGTCGAAAAATCAGCCGACAGGGGGAATTACCTGATTAGGGGCCTGAAAAAGTTGGCAGGGAAGTATTCCTTTATCGGTGATATACGCGGGAGAGGTTTATTGATTGGCATTGAATTTGTCCAGGATAAAGCAACGAAGGCCCCATTTCCGAAGGATGCAGATGTGACCAATCAAATCATTGAATTGGGGATGAGGAACGGAATCCTTCTTTATCCCGCAGCTGCAGGCCTTGACGGTGTAACCGGGGCAGCGCTCATCATCTCCCCGCCGCTAACGATATCGGAAGAGGAGTGTGCTGAGTTGTTAATGAGGGTCGATATAACCTTTGGACAATTTAATGATTCGATAGGTAAACGATCATCACAACAAGGAAGTGAGTCATAGTGGTGGAAAATACATTCCAGAAGATTTGTCGTTTGGAAGATGTCCGCCATCACTTTAAAGATAAACAGTCCATCCTATTTGGGGGATTCGGTGGCATAGGGACGCCTCCGGGATTGATCAATATGATTTTGGAATCAGGTATTAAGGATTTAACCTTGATTGGGAACGATACAGGTTTCCCAGATATCGGAATCGGAAAACTGGTCACCCAGCGCCGAGCGAAAAAAGTCATCGTTTCCCATATCGGTTCCAATCCCAATGCAGGCCTATTAATGAACAATGGTGAACTTGAAGTGGAGTTCTGTCCTCAAGGGACACTTGTCGAACGCATCCGGGCCGGAGGGATGGGACTCGGCGGAATATTGACCGATATTGGAATGGAAGCCGATATCGTCCGGGAAGGCAAGCAAACCGTAAAGCTAGGTAAGAAAAATTATCTGGTGGAAACGGCATTAACTGCAGATATCGCCATTGTTTACGCAGAAATGGCAGATCCTTATGGAAATCTTCTATTCGATAAAAGTGCCAGGAATACGAATCCAATCGTTGCTGCGGCCGGACAGATCACTATAGTCGAAGTCAGGCAAATCGTTCCGCTGGGCACTTTGGATCCAGAGAACATCATTGTACCGGGTGCCTTTGTGGATTATATCATTCCATCAAAAGGAGTCGATTGGAAATGGGTTTGGGAACAGGGGAAAGAAACAGAATAGCGAAACGGGCAGCAGCAGAAATAAGCGATGGGATGCTGGTCAATTTGGGAATTGGCATTCCATCACTTGTACCGAATCATCTTTGGGATGATCATAAAGTTATGTTTCATGCAGAAAATGGCCTTGTGGGAATGGGCAGTACTCCTGAAACGGGGAAGGAAGATGCGCATCTTTGCAATGCTGGGGGATTGCCGATCACCATTAGAGCCGGGGCTTCTTACTGCGACAGTACTGTTGCATTTGGAATGATACGCCGCGGCAGGGTGGATATCACGATTCTTGGAGCCCTTCAAGTAAGTCAAGCGGGGGATCTCGCTAATTGGATTGTTCCGGGAAAGCGGGTGCCAGGCATGGGCGGTGCAATGGAACTGGCTGCAAAGGCAAAAAAGGTCATTGTCTTGATGGAACATAACGATAAAGCGGGCATGTCTAAATTAGTCAAAACATGTACGTTGCCGTTAACAGCCCAGAAATGCGTACATATGATCATCACCGAATTAGGCGTGTTTTCCGTTACTTCGGAGAGCCTCCTATTAACTGATGTATTTGATGCGTCCAGCATTGAGGAAATCAGGAATCGGACCGAAGCCTCGTTTACCGTCTCTGAAAACATCCAAAAATTAAAAGAATGAGAGAGGAGAATGGATATGTATGAGGAAAAAATAAGAACATGGCTGAATGAACATCGGATGAATGGGGTTCAGCTTTTGCAAAAACTGGTTCAGGAACCGAGCAAAAGGGGCCAAGAAGGAAGTGCACAAGCAATAGTGGTCGAAAAGTGCAGACAACTTGGTCTGGAAATAGACCTTTGGGAAATCGGGGATGAACAATTAAGAAAACATCCCCATTTTTATTGCGACCGCAGGGATTTTAAAGGAAATCCGAACCTTGTGGCCATTAAAAGAGGAACAGGCAAGGGGAAATCCCTTATTTTAAACGGACATATTGATGTAGTTCCTGAAGGAGATCATGCAGCATGGCACGATGAACCCTATAGCGGCAAGTTAATGGACGGGAAAGTTTTCGGGCGGGGAACGACGGATATGAAAGGCGGCAATGTATCTTTATTGCTGGCCATTGAAGCGATCGTCGAATCTGGAATCCAATTGAAGGGGGATTTGATATTTCAGAGTGTGATTGAAGAGGAAAGCGGTGGTGCCGGCACACTTGCGGCAGTCATACGCGGGTATAAAGCTGATGGTGCAATCATTCCGGAACCTACAAATATGAAACTATTCCCATTACAGCAAGGTTCGATGTGGTTTCGACTGAGAATAAAAGGCAAGTCTGCACATGGAGGCACTAGGTATGAAGGAGTCAGTGCAATTGATAAAGCGGTTGTTGTAATGAAAGAAATCAAGATGCTTGAACAAGAACGGAATGAGTCACTCCGTCATTCACTCTATAAAAATGTCCCTATCCCCATTCCAATCAATATTGGTAGCATTCAAAGCGGGAATTGGCCTTCTTCCGTGCCGGATACAGCCGTCCTGGAAGGAAGATTCGGCATCGCCCCTACAGAAACCATGGAAGAGGCACAAAAATCGCTGAAGGAGCGAATAGATGCTTTAAACGAGAGTGATGGATGGTTCAAAGAAAGACCTATTGAATTAGAATGGTTTGGGGCCAGATGGCTGCCTGGCAATCTCGAAATCAATCACCAGCTCATGAAGACAATTGGCACATACTATGAAAAAGTGGTCGGGGAAGAACCGCTTGTCGAAGCTTCCCCATGGGCGACGGATGGAGGGTATCTTTCATCGGTTGGTTCTACCCCCGTCGTTGTGTTTGGACCAGGAGAAACGAAGATGGCCCATGATTCGAACGAATATATAGAGGTGGATAAAATGATGGAAGTTGCGGAAATCATCGCATTGACCATTATTGAATGGTGTGGGGTGGACCAGGAATAATCATTTTTCCCAAGGTCTGATCCCAGGAAGGGTCAGGCCTTTCGCAACAATTTTCGAAGATGTGAAAGGAGCGGGACAAATGGAGGCTGGAATCATCGAAAAAAGAATTCAAAAGCCAATGTGCACCATACATATTACGATCGATCATTTTAATAAGCGAATCAGGGTTGATGATTATCTAGGGCACTTTCAAGAATGCGTGGAGGAATCTTTGAAGGTGGCTAAAAGCATATCAGCAGAAAAAATCATCTTCAAGTCCCGCAAGGAAAACGTTATGGCATTGCTTGCTCAGGGCTTTCTATATGAAGGAAGCATCGATAAATTCTTTTTGGGAAGCGATTGTTTCTTCCTTGTTAAATATAACAGGAATGAAAGGCGCAACAGTGCTGAATGGGAAAGGGAAGATCATATCCTTACCGATGTTCAGAGGCTGCCGATTAAATCCGGGCTGGATGAACCGCCGTCAGCCTATCAAGGACGTAAAGCTGAAGTGGCAGATGCACTTCAGCTGGCCCAACTGTATGGGAAGGTTTTCGAAGTGTATCCCACACCGATGAATGATCCGTTATATGTGAAAAAGTGCATGGAAATGGGAACGGTTTTTTATATTTATGTCCATGAAGAGAGGATCGTCAGTGCTGCTTCCGCAGAAATTAATTCCTTTTACCATAATGCAGAAATCACTGATTGTGCGACATTGCCGGAACATCGGCAGTACGGCTTGATGAAACACTTGATTTCCGCGCTTGAAGACTATCTTATTTCACACGGCATTTATTGTATCTATTCGATTGCCCGGTCGCTCTCGTTCGGCATGAATGCTGCATTGCATCAGCATGGATACTCGTACCGCGGACGTTTGGCCAATAATTGTTATATCTTTGATAAACTGGAAGATATGAATCTTTGGGTGAAAAACTTTAGTTAGATGCTCATTTTTAGGCGGTTCATGACAAGTTTTTGGCATTTCCTCATATACATCTAGCAAGAAGGTATTGAGGAGGGATAGCTTGCCTAGTGAATTTTTTAATACAAGTGAAGTGTTGGAAGCGATATTAGAAACCATTGATGAAGGCATTCATGTGATAGATCCAAAAGGACAGACCATCTTTTATAACGGAGTGGCCGCCAATCTTGATGGGATGAAAAGAAGTGAAGTGCTCGGGAAACCGTTGCTTGAAGCGTTCCCTTCTTTGAATCACAAATCATCTACGTTACTCCGGGTCATTAAATCTGAAAAACCAATCTATAACTATAGTCAATCGTATGTTAATGCTCATGGGCGTATCATTGAGACGCTAAATACTACCCTACCCATATATGTAGATGGGTTTATGATAGGTGCAATAGAAATCGCAAAGGATTATTCAAGCTTGAAGCAATTATCGGAAAGGTTAGCTGATCTGGAAAGCTCGCTCAAGACAATCAAAAGTCCTCAAAGTAAAACGACTGGGAACGGAGGATTGTATTCTTTCACTGAAATCCTGACAAGTGATAAGGGGTTTAAAGGTTTGATATCCCAAGGTAAAAAGGCTGCCCGCTCCACCTCATCGGTATTGGTTTATGGGGAAAGCGGTGTAGGAAAAGAGCTTTTTGTTCAAAGCATCCACCAGGAATCGAGCCGCAGTAAAGAACCTTTCATCGCGCAAAATTGTGCGGCCCTACCAGAAAGTTTATTGGAATCGCTTCTATTCGGTACGGCAAAAGGAAGCTACACTGGTGCTGTGGAGCGACAGGGATTGTTTGAATTGGCCAACGGCGGTACCTTGTTTTTGGATGAATTGCAATCAATGCCGATTGACTTGCAGGCAAAGCTTCTGCGCGTGCTTGAAGATGGGTTCATCAGGAGGATAGGTGGCACAAAAAGTGTACAGGTGAATGTGAGGATCATGGCAGCGATGAATATTGATCCGAAAAAGGCCGTATCGGAAAACAGGCTAAGGCCGGATTTATTTTACCGATTGAACGTATTGAGCTACGAGCTGCCTCCGCTAAGGGAGCGGATTGATGATATAGAGCTTCTTTCTGAACATTTCATATCAATATTTAACAGTAAATTAGGACTGTCCATAAAAGGCATGGATGAGAAGACAAAGGGTTTTTTTCGGAAATATCACTGGCCTGGAAATGTAAGGGAACTTAAACATACGATAGAATTCATGATGAACCATACGGAAAATGATGTTATGAATCTTGAAGATTTGCCCCAGTTTTTAAAGAAGCGCAACCCATCCGAAAAAATACTTCCGCTTCGTGAGGCCATGATTGAGATGGAAACAAAATTGATTACCGAGGCCCTTCTTCAAACGAACGGTAACGTTTTCCAAGCATCGAAGCTATTGCAAATTCCAAGACAGACCTTGCAATATAAAATAAAAAAACATATTTGATGGAAAAAATCCGGATGCAGCCTGCAGTCCGGTTTTTTTGGGGGGCATTCGAATTTTTGGGTCATTTTGGCACCCTTCTTGCATTTAATACTACTATCATAACTCAGGAGGTATAACCATGTTATTTGACTTATATAAGCCAGATCGCAATTGGAAAGATATAGAGCTATGGAAAGATGTAACCGAAGAACAATGGAACAACTGGCTGTGGCAGCTTACAAATACGATCCGAACAGTTGATGATTTGAAAAAAGTGATAAACCTGACTCCGGATGAAGAGGAAGGTGTGAGAATTTCCACAAAAACCATTCCATTGAATATCACCCCATACTATGCTTCGTTAATGAATAAAGATGACCCAAGGTGTCCAATCAGGATGCAATCGGTCCCAATCTCGGAAGAAATGCATAAAACCAAATATGACATGGAAGACCCCCTGCATGAGGATGAGGACTCCCCTGTACCGGGATTGACCCATAGATATCCGGATCGCGTTCTTTTTTTGGTGACGAATCAATGTTCCATGTACTGCCGTTATTGTACGCGAAGACGTTTTTCAGGCCAAATTGGCATGGGCGTGCCCAAAAAACAATTGGACGCTGCAATCGGTTATATCCGTGACACACCGGCAGTTCGGGATGTCCTTATTTCCGGCGGGGACGGATTATTGATCAATGACACGATCCTTGAATATATCCTCAAAAACTTAAGGGAAATTCCTCATGTTGAAATAATCAGGATAGGTACACGGGCACCGGTTGTTTTTCCTCAAAGAATCACTGAAAATTTATGTGCCATTTTAAAAAAATATCACCCGGTTTGGCTCAATACTCATTTCAATACCTCGATAGAAATTACCGAAGAGTCAAAGAAAGCATGTGAGATGCTTGCCGATGCGGGTGTACCTGTAGGCAACCAGGCAGTTATTTTAGCAGGGATAAATGACAGTGTCGCAATCATGAAAAAGCTGATGCATGATCTTGTTAAGATCCGTGTCCGCCCTTACTACATCTATCAGTGCGACCTCTCGGAAGGGATCGGTCATTTCAGGGCACCCATTTCAAAAGGAATTGAAATCATCGAAGGGCTCCGGGGCCATACATCCGGGTATGCTGTACCTGCCTTCGTCGTCGATGCTCCAGGAGGGGGAGGGAAAATCACCCTGCAGCCGAATTATATCCTTTCACAATCTCCAACAAAAACGGTGCTACGCAATTTTGAAGGTGTGATAACCACATATCCTGAACCTGAGCAATATACACCAGGACTTGCAGATGATTATTTCAAAGGGGTATATCCTGATATGGAAGAAAAACAGTCAGATATAGGTGTATCCGGTTTAATGAACGACCAGCAATTCAATTTAGTGCCTGAAGGGCTGAAGCGAATGAACCGACGGGAAAATTACGTGACCAACCCAGAGCATGCTTCATTGAAAAACAAACGTGAAAAGCGAGATTTGTTAAAAGAAAAGAAATTCCAGGCACAGCAAAAAAAAGAGCACTCCTAAGGGGGATGAATAGCATGGAGATGTGTCCATGGTGTGAGAAAGGGAAGCTTGCATCAGTAAAGGGGACTGTGTATTGGGAACTGCCGGATGGTACGAGGGCGGTTGAAATTACGGAAACCCCTTCATCTCATTGTGAAAGTTGCGATGCCTTTTTTCAAAGTGATGAAATAGTAAAGGAAATTGAAGATCAATTATTTTTAATTGATTCGAAAAAGCTTGAAAAACAAACGAAGTACAGTGAGCTAATGAACATGAAAAGGCTGTTGAAACGTAATTACTTTGACTTTTAGCGGCAGGTGTATTACTTTTCCATAAATGAATTAATCCCCTCATTTTAGACAGAACAGTGTAAACCACTATTTCTATCCTAGGTGAAGGGGATTTTCCATTTCAGAAAATGATGGCCAGCGTTTAAATTGGCTAATGAAGAAATTCCGCCAGCCTTCAAGCAGCATGTCAGGACATGCGCCACGTGTTTTATTATGGGAATGGGGTTTATTGGTTGAAGAGTAGGATAAATAATATTGAAGCACTTCGCTTTCCTCGGATCATATAAAAAAATCTTAAAAGGATGTAATCAATATGGAATGAGTACGATATGTTAGTATAGCTTCGTAATTTAACGTATGCATTTTGTGTTGAAAAATCGCGGTTTTCATAAAATGAGGAAGAAAAAACCAAATTGTTTTTTAAAAAAGTGGACGGAAGCGAAAGTTTCCGATATATTAAAGCAGAAATCATAGTTATTTTAGGGGGGGGCTCGACATCATGAGACCATTTTATTTATATTTAATGAAATTTCGACAACCAAAGGAAATTGATGCAATCACTAAATTTGCCAATTATGCCTATGAGGATCATGGCTTCCCAAAACAATCGACTGATTATAATGAACTGAGCAGTTATTTAGAATTGAATGCAGACTATCTCGAAAGTATGTCAGTATTCGATCAAGCGTGGGAACAGTATGTCCAAATAGAAGAAGGGCTCATATTGGGAGATCAGGAATAGGGAGGATCGGAAGGATGTTAAAAAGCCTTCAAACCCGAATTTTGCTTTATTCTTTACTTATTGCAAGTGTTCCTCTTCTGATTTTGGGAATCATATCCTATGGATCACAACGCTCCCTTCTGGAGAAGGAAGCAAAAAATGCCCTGAATGCAGGTTCACTGAATATTGTAAATGAAACATACAGCTATTTGAACGAACGGATCAGTGATGTGAAGTTAATGAGTGCAAATTCTGCAATCATCAATCCTGGCCACTCAAAAGAAGAGAAGTCAGATGAACTAAAAAAGTTTATTGATGCAAAAGGAAATTATTACGGAGTTTTGCATTTGGATATGGAAGGAAATGTCATTGCAGATACATCCAATAAAATGATCGGGGATAACCTCGCGAAGAGAATATGGTTCAAAGAGGCAATAGAAGGTCATGAATTCCTTTCAGACGTATATAAAACCCGGGCTTTCTCGGAACCGATTATAGCTCTGAGTGCTCCGGTATATGATAATTCAGGGGAAATGATCGGAGTCGTATCCACAGCTTTCCGATTGGAAGGGCTTTGGGAGATGATGGAGAAAAAGGCTAATGAAATTAGCGATAAATACCCAGTCAACTTTTACATGATCAACCAAGAAGGCATCATGATTTCGAAAAAAGACCCACATGGCATGATGCAGGATTCTGCCTTGAGAGAAATGGGATTAACGAAAGATAAGCTTATGGGAGCATCGTTAACGGATGAATTATACAGTGAAGAGAATGGGGAAAAAATATATTCCATCCAGCCTGTCCATACGGTAGCACAAACAGAGAATAAATGGTTTGTTGTTGTGGGTGCTGATAAGAAGCAGGTGTTTCAGCCTTTGAATGACCTATTGACACGGTACCTGACCATCTACAGCATTGTATTTGTTTCTATCATTCTGGCTGTCTATTTACTAACAAAGACCCTCGTTCGGCCAGTTCAAGAACTTGTCGAAGCGACAGAGGATTTCATAGGAGGAAAGGAATTCATCATTTCCGATAAAAGAAGCTTCGAGGAAATGGAAAAATTGAACCTTGCCTTTCTAAGAATGATGGAAACGATAGAAGATCGTGAGAAGGAAATCGTCCGTACGGAAAAATTGAAATATGTAGGCCAGCTAGCTGCCGGTGTCGCCCATGAAATCAGGAACCCATTGACGACAATAAAGGGTTTTTTTCAACTATTGAAGAGCCAGGATCATGATCAATCATTGATAGAAAAATATAGCGATGTCATGCTTCATGAAGTGGATCGGGTCAATGTATTTGTGACACAACTTCTTGATTTGGCAAAACCGCATCAACTGGAATGGGAGAAAATCGATTTAAAGGATTTCCTTGCTGAAATTATAGATACCTATACTTCCTCAATTCCGAGTTCTCATGTAAGAATAATTAATGGTATGACACAATCCGTCATTGTTTATTCAGACAGGAACCGGTTAAGGCAGGTTCTCTTGAATGTCTTGAATAATGCATGTGAAGCCATCGAAGCAAGGGGGCAGATTGAACTGCATCACGATTCCATCTCCCAATATATAAGATTAGTGATCAGCGATGATGGAAAAGGCATCAGTCCCGAGAATTTAAAAAATATCGGTATGCCCTTTTATACCACCAAACCGGATGGAAACGGATTAGGTGTGGCGACATGCATCCAGATAATGGAGGAATTAAAAGGGAAATTCCAAATTGAGAGCGTCCGCGACGAAGGAACGAAAGTGACGCTCACAATCCCCACTACGAACCGTCTCATTAAATGAGGCGGTTTTTTTTGTTGTAGTGCCCTTAAATAAATGGGCCGGTTAATTAGCTAAATGAGCAAAATGCCCGCTTATTTCCATTAACCTCCATGTTTGTTTGTGCATATAATTTACTAATCAAACGATAAGGACCATATTGGGGGATGTCTCTTATGGGCAAAAAAAAACAGCCGAAATTTAAATTAGGCGATACAGTCGTAATAACAATGTATGGGACAGTCGGGAATATAACCGATGTGAAATTTCTCGATGGTGCTTATGTGTATGAAGTGAACTATAGTGAAGGTCTTTATATCGAAAAAACATTGCAATCGATAAATGAATATGAAGGAGAAATCCTTTATCCGAAAGAACAAATCGATATTGAATATAAATTTTTATTAGGTGACTTGGTCCAAGTGGATGGATATGAACAGGATTATTTCAAGATTATCGGCTATCGAACGGAAATTTGGCGCTATAAGGAAAATGCCTGGGAGGATGTAATCTATGAGTTATCAAGAATCTCTGATGGTGAATGGCTTGAAGCGCATGAAGAAGAACTGACTTTGATTGCCGATGCTAAACGTGCAGATGGAATCATTAAAAAGTTGGGTCTGCTCCTTCCTCAAAAGAAAAATGAGCTTGCTATCATTGCTAAACAAAACAACCCTGGTAAAGGTGAGCGAGAAATGACAATGACAAAAGATGAAAAAAAGGAAATGATTGATGGCCTGTTGGATTTATATAATGATTATTGTAAGCTCTACGAACATTTTGGCGATGATGAATATCGTCACATCATGAAGATCGCCCTCGCTAAAATAGAAAAGGCGGCAGAGGAAATTTATCCAGATCATAAAAAGAAGCAAACGAAGTGAAAGGCATCTATAAAGGGCAAATTCCAGATTCCCTATAGAAGTATCCATTCAAATTGAACACGAATGGAACTTGATAACGATAGACCCTTCATATGTTTTTCCATTAAGGGATGCCTTACTGGTATATTTGTCTCTACACATTCATAGACCTTTAAATAAGGGGGCGATGATTTGCGAGAAATTGAGGTTTTTATTGATACAGAAGAGATAGCGGAATTCTTTTTTCAAGAATTGATAAGACGGGGCTATCTTCCAACAGAAGCTGAAGTTGAAGATCTTGCTGACATCACATTCGAATATCTTCTTGAAAAATGCATAATTGATGAAGAAGTCGATGAGTAGCTGTCATAAGACGGTTAGCAGCTTCCTTTCCCTTAATTTTATTAACCATTAAAAAAAAGACGGCGGACCTCCGCCGTTTTGTTTGCGATTTAGGAAGGGTGCCAAAAGTCGTTTCGTGATTTCCATTTTTCAAGTTCCAGATAAGGTTCGATTTTCCTAACTTGTGGTTGATATGGTATAGTAGTTTTTGAATATGATTTCAACCACAAGTTAAGGAGGACATAGTCGTATGAGCGTACATATTGGTGCAAAAGAGAATGAAATTGCGGAAACGGTCTTACTTCCTGGGGACCCGTTGCGTGCAAAATATATTGCTGAAACATTTTTAGAGGATGCTAAACTTTATAATGAAGTTCGTAACATGTTTGGATATACAGGGACATATAAAGGAAAACGAATTTCTGTACAAGGTACAGGCATGGGTGTCCCATCCATTTCGATTTACGTGAATGAATTGATGAATAGCTATAATGTCCAGAAGTTGATTCGTGTGGGAACTGCAGGAGCGATTCAAAAAGATGTAAAAGTCAGGGATGTGATCCTTGCAATGAGTGCTTCCACCGATTCCCAAATGAACCGTATGACTTTCGGCGGGGTGGACTTTGCCCCGACCGCAGATTTCGAATTACTAAGAAAAGCTTATGACGCCGGCACGGCAAAGGGCTTGCAATTGAAGGTCGGTAATGTATTTACGGCCGATCAGTTTTATAATGATAATAGTGAATTGGAAAAATGGGCAAAATACCAAATACTTGCGATAGAAATGGAATCAGCAGCCCTATACACGCTTGCTGCTAAATTTGGCCGCCAAGCTTTATCTGTATTAACCATTTCCGATCACATTTTAACTGGTGAGGAAACGTCGGCGGATGAGCGCCAGTCAACTTTTAACGAAATGGTTGAAGTGGCATTGGAAGCAGCTATCCAGGACTGATAATTGGATGTAAATGACAGGCGGGTGACCAGGAATAAGTGATGCTGTATAATGGCAGGTTGGATACAGGCATTTGTTCCAGGTATCCGCATTTTTGTAATATCAGGAGATGCCTGTTGTCCTTGGAGCATTCTCCATGATTTGAAGTTTATTAAAAAATACATATGGCTATAAGTTGTTATTTTTGATAACTATTATTTTTCGATTGGCATGAAAGCTGATAAAATAGGAATGAAATCGTTTATATCGTCATGAAGAATGAAAGTGGTGAGGCTTCAGTGGAAGAAGAAAATCAAAAACAGCCAAAAGAGGCAGGGAAATTCATTAAAATAAAGAAGTTTACGTTCATTATGGGGATTTTTTTAGTCATATTTCTAACTGCAGGGATTACTACAATAGCCTTGACCTTTGGAGATGAAAAAGTAGAGTCATTAGCACCGGATAAGCATGCGGAATTTGAAAAGCTGTATTCTACATACGATAAGATAAAAGATAACTATTATGAAGAGGTTGATGAAGAAAAGCTGGTTGACGGCGCAATTAATGGAATGATCAAATCATTGGATGATCCATACTCTGCTTATATGGATAAAAAGGAAGCGTCGAGTTTCCGTGAAAGCATCTCTTCATCTTTTGAAGGAATCGGTGCTGAGATTCAGGAGCAGGATGGAAAAATCATGGTCGTCTCACCGATAAAAGGGTCCCCGGCAGAAAAAGCAGGGGTAAAACCAAATGATATCATTTTAAGTGTGGATGGTAAAAGTGTTGAAGGGCTAACCTCGTCTGAAGCTGTCCTGAAAATCAGGGGCGAGAAGGGTACCAAAGTGGATCTTTCCATCTCAAGAGCTGGTGAGTCGGAACCGATCGAGCTCACCATTAAACGGGACACAATTCCGATTGAAACGGTATATGCGGAAATGCTTGATGATGGAGTTGCAAAAATTCAAGTGACCAGTTTTTCCGAACATACAGTCCAAGAGCTGAAAACGGCGCTTGAAGAAATGTCCAAGAAGGATATGAAGGGTCTCGTATTGGATTTACGGGGAAACCCAGGAGGACTTCTTGACCAAGCTGTAGAAATGGCAAGCCTGTTCGTACCTAATGGGAAAGTGGTCCTTCAAGTTGAGGATCGCAGCGGGAAAAAAGAAGTCTTTAAATCGGAGAATGATGGAGAACTGAAAATCCCGGTAGTCGTGTTGATTGATGACGGAAGTGCCAGTGCTTCTGAAATCGTTGCAGCGGCTGTCAGTGAGTCTGCGGACATTCCATTGATTGGTGTCAAGTCATTTGGGAAAGGGACAGTGCAGACTGCCGCAAAACCCTTTAAAGATGGATCTAACTTCAAATATACGGCAGCTAAATGGTTGACTCCTGAAGGCAATTGGATTCATAAAAAAGGGATCAAGCCGGATATTAATGTGAAGCTTCCTGATTATGCCAGCCTTCCGTACATTTCCCCTGAAAAGGAATTGAAAGCATCCGATTCTTCGAGTGAAGTGAAAGCAGCTGAAGAGATGCTGAAGGAAGCAGGCCATGATCCGGGTAAGATAGATGGATTCTTTGATGAAGCAACAACGAATGCGGTCACAGCATTCCAAAGGGAACAAAAAATTAAAGAAACTGGCACCATTAAAGATGATACTACCGTGAAATTGATGCAGGTCATCCAGGAGAAAATCCTTAAGAATGACACACAAGTGAAAAAGGCGGTAGAAGTATTAAAGAAAGAAATCAATAAATGATTTTGACCGAAAAGCCTGTCAGCGAATATCGTTGGCAGGCTTTTTTGTCGTTTCATGCATAGGATTCCAAAATTAGGCAGAGAATAGGGGTAATTTTCCGATGAGGTGAGGTAATGAAAGAAAAGGTATTGTTCATATATCTATTGGTCTTGATTCTGGCAGGCTGCACCTATGTGCCTTTACCCAAACAAAATGGAAATGAAGGTACGGAAAAAAAACTAACAAAAGAAGAGACTAAGGAAAGCGATAAAATATTTCTGTTAATTGGTGTTGACACAAGGGGAGAGCAAAAATCTCGATCAGATGCGATTATCCTGGCAAAATACTTTCCTGAGCAGGAGAAACTGAAGCTGGCTTCCATTATGCGTGATAGTTATGTGAAAATCCCCGGGAATAAATCAGGATATAACAAAATAAATGCTGCTTATTATTATGGTGGGAGGGAATTGCTGAAGAAAACCATACAGGAAAACTTCGATGTCAAGGTCGACCATGTTGCGGTAATCGACTTCCAAGGATTTGTGAAGATGGTGGATTTACTTGCCCCTGAGGGGGTGGCGGTGAATGTGGATCAGGAAATCATAGATGATATGAGTATCCAAGCAAGCGTCGGTAAAAATGTTTTACATGGTGAGGAAATATTGAAATATGTCCGTTTTAGACATGACGATGAAAGTGATTTTGGCAGGGTTGAGCGTCAACAAGAAGTAATGGTTCAATTAAAAACAGCGTTTATAAATCAAATCTCATCCTTCGAAGGGATGGCTGCCCTTCCTAGTATCATAGAACAAGGACTATCGTACTTGGATACAGATATTGGTCTGAAAACAATAATGGAAATGGGACCAAAAGCCGTTTTCCATACACCGGACAAAGTCGAAACCCTAAGGGTTCCAGTGGAAGGAAGCTTTAAAGATGAAATATATCCCCAGTCCGGAGCCGTTTTGGAAATGGACTGCACTGAAAATAAAAAGGCACTTAAGGAGTTCTTTTCAAAATAATAAGAATGTCCAATTATCTTTTATTATCGAAGACATCCTTATATTAACTGAAGATGTTCGAAATTTAATATTGTAGTATAGACCTCGCAAGAATAATCTTAATTCGATCACCTTTAAAAAACGAGAGGGATAAGAAATCCTTCTCGTTTTTTATCACCAATAAAGGAACCTGGATCAATTAACAAAATGCGGAATGTTTTTGAAGAAATCCGGTGTTATGATGCCGTTTTCGGTAATGATGCTTGTAATTAGATGATTCGGTGTAACGTCAAAGGCTGGATTGAAAGTCTTCACGTTTTCCGGAGCGATCCTTACACCTTGAATGAAGGTGATTTCCGCTTCATTCCGTTCTTCGATCGGGATGGATGTGCCGGATTCGATAGACAGGTCGAATGTGCTTGATGGTGCGGCCACATAAAAGGGGATACCAAAGTGCTTGGCTAGTATGGCCAATCCCAATGTCCCGATTTTATTGGCTGTATCTCCATTGGCCGCAATCCTGTCGGCCCCGACGATAATTCCATTTATCCGTTTCTGGTGAATCGTATGAGCAGCCATATTATCAGAAATTAAGGTGACGTCAACTCCCGCTTGCATCAACTCCCAAGCCGTCAAACGAGCCCCTTGCAGGACAGGCCTGGTTTCACATGCGTACACTTTTAGCGGAAAGTCCCTTTCTTTAGCCAGGTGGAAGGGAGCCAAGGCAGTACCATACCGAGCTGTGGCGATTCCCCCAGCGTTGCAATGCGTAAGAATGGAATCACCTCTAGTGAATAGGGATAAACCATGTTCCCCGATTTTCCTGCACATTTCTTCATCTTCAGCAAAGATGGCTTTAGCCTCCGCTACAAGTGCTTCCTTGGCAGTTGAAATGCTTTGCGCAGCCTGCAAGGTGTTCTCCATCCTCTTTAAAGCCCAAAAAAGGTTGACTGCAGTTGGCCGTGAAGAGGCGAGTTTTTCAATATGCCTCGTTACATTTTTCTTGAATTCCCCTATTTCAGCGGTTGTTTCCTGTTTGGCACCAAGTGCAACACCAAATGCTGCCGTCAGTCCAATTGCAGGGGCACCGCGAACCTTTAAAGTCAAAATGCTGTCATATACATCATCAACAGAATGAAGTTCTATAAATTCAGTTATGGAAGGAAGGGCTTGTTGATTTAATAATGTAATATGGGTATCATCCCAATGTACAGAATATGGTAAGGGTGCTATTGTAGTCATGTTCAGGTCTCCTTTTAAATGGTTGAGTAAGATGGCAGTGTCCGTTGCTTCAACGCTTCAATGACGGCTGGAACATCCAATTCCTCCCGTTTTTTAATTAATAAAGTACCGATTTCCAATGTTGCCGTTTTGGCAGCGATCCTTGATACTTTATCTTCAATGACGTTTAAATCGGCAACATGGGAAAGGCCAATGGTTCGCCGAATCAGTTCACAGCCTGCAAAACCGAATGCATCTTTTTTGAATTTTGTCAGCAAATAAGGCAGATACCCTTTCACATGGCGGAATGGGCTTTTATTTTGGGCTTCCCATAATTCGGTATAAGTTTCTTCAAAGGCATTCCAAAATTCATGAAGGTGTGAGAAAATCTCTTCCTTTCCAGCGCCATTTCGTGTAATTGCCTGAAAAAGAAGGTTGGCGGTGTATTGGCCAAGGTCAAAACCAACGGGCCCATAAAAAGCGAATTCAGGATCAATAACCTTTGTTTCAGTTTCACTTGCAAATATACTTCCAGTATGTAAATCTCCATGAAGTAAGGCTTCCTGCTCGGTTTCAAAGCTTTGTTTCAGCTTAGCGACCTCAAGTATCACTTCTTGATCATTCCATATTTTTTGGGCGGCATCTTTCAATTCCACCTCGAAATCTCCCGGGAGTTCCTCAAAAAATGGATCCGTGAAAATAAAGACCTCAGTTATTTTGCAGAGTTCCGGATTCGTGAAATGTCGGGCCACTTCCTTTTTCGCGGATGGTTCTAAATGATAATCGGATGTATAAAATGCCGTCTTCGCAACATACTCACCAATATGCTGTGAAAGCAATGGATATGAATCGCCATCAATCAATCCTGTTCTAACGATTTTCAAGTGCGATAAATCCTCCATGACTGTGATGGCAAGCTGTTCATCCGAATAGTAAACTTGCGGTACGAATTCGGGGCAATAACTTCTGAAATGAATCAGCGCATTCGCTTCAATGGCTGCCCTTTTCAATGTCAGCGGCCAGCTTTCACCAAGTACCTTGGCATAAGGGACCGCTTGTTTGATTATTATACCTTTGTTTGTGACCGTGTCTGTAATATGAAAAACATAATTTAAGTTTCCATCGCCGATTTCATTACATGTCAAACTTGCATCCGCATTGACCAACCCAAGTTTTTTTGCAAGAGTTATAGCTGTTTCGTTTGTCAATCTCTTAAAATTTGAATGGTTTTGAGTCATTCTTTTCCCCTCCAGATTCAAAATAAGAATAAAAAAGCCTCTTTCATATAGAAAGAGGCAGAAGTTTTGGCTTCGGACCTCTTATCTTCCAGAAAATGAATTCTGGTGGAATTAGCACCGTGCTCTGTGGATTTAATAATCCGGCGGAGAATCCGCCCCATTTCACAATGGTATTACAGTCGGTTGCTGGGCTTCATAGGGCCTTTATCCCTCAGCCTGCTCTTGATAAGAGTAAATGTTTTCTGAAATTTTAATCTTCGGGAAAATAATATCAACTTTTTAAATAGTTTGTCAATGGGTAAATTAATAAAAATCAGGACGGCGATCTTCGAATACAGGTATTTTGTTACGTGCTTCCGTAACTTTGTTGAAGTCCAAGGTGCCTGTCAATAGTTCGTTTCCTTCTCCGGCTTCACTTATGATATTCCCCCATGGATCAATAATCAAGGAATGGCCCGCAAATATATTATTGACATCCGAACCTGTACGATTAACGGCTACAACATAGGCTTGGTTCTCGATGGCACGGCTTATCAATAAGGCTCTCCAGTGATCGAGTCTCGGCTTTGGCCATTCAGCCGTAACGAATAGAACTTCCGCGCCTTGAACGGTATGGACTCGCTGCCATTCGGGGAAACGAATGTCATAACAAACGAACCCGGCACATATTTTTTCATCAAGAGTAAATAAACCATCTTTTTCACCTGGCTGCAGGAAATGATGTTCATCCATTAATTGAAATAAGTGAAGCTTATCATATTCTTTAATGAGCTTTCCGTGTTTATCGATGATGATCATGGTGTTATAGATTCCCTTGCTTGTTTTTTTCGCAATGGAACCGCCGATGATGTGAATCTGGTGTTTCTGTGCCTGTGTTTTAAGAAATTCAATCGTTTTTTCTGCCTCTTGATCAGCAATCTCATTCAGCCTGGTCAAGTCGTATCCGGTTGTCCAAAGCTCTGGTAATATGACGATATCGGGTTCGGACCGAGCTGCTTTTTCCATCCATTGTTCTGCAACCTGAAAATTGATATCCGGTTGCCCGAAGGCTATATCCATTTGAATACAAGCTATTTTCCACTTCATCGTTTAAAACCCCCACACGTAAAAAATGCTTTACAAGACTACGATAAACATATATCATTTGTGACTAGAATTTCAAGAAATTTCAGAGAAGGTGTATAAATGGTGCAATTCGAAAAATCCGGACTGCTTCAGGACCTGCCCAAGCAGTTTTTTGCTTCACTGGTCGCAAAAGTCAATGCAATCACGGAGCAAGGACATGATGTCATTAATTTAGGCCAGGGAAACCCTGATCAGCCGACGCCGGAACATATCGTCAAAAGTTTGCAGTCTGCTGCTGAAAAAACGATTAATCATAAATATTCGCCATTCCGGGGACATCAATATTTAAAAGATGCTGCTGCCGTCTTTTATGAACGAGAATACGGTGTCAAGCTGGATCCGAAAAGTGAAGTGGCGATTCTCTTCGGGGGCAAGGCAGGTCTTGTCGAACTTCCGCAGTGTTTATTGAATCCAGGTGATACGATCCTTGTTCCAGATCCCGGCTATCCGGATTATCTTTCCGGTGTTGTTTTAGCCCAGGCAAAGACCGAACTGATGCCCTTGACAGAAGAAAATGATTTTCTTCCGAAATACGATGACATACATAAAGAAGTTCTTGATAAAGCCAAAATGATGTTCTTGAATTATCCGAATAATCCCACAGGCGCTTCTGCAACTGAAAGTTTCTTTGATGAAACCGTCTCCTTTGCAAAAGAACATTCAATATGTGTGGTCCATGATTTCGCCTATGGGGCGATAGGATTCGACGGAAAAAAACCGATAAGTTTTCTCCAGGCGGAGGGAGCGAAGGATGTAGGAGTTGAAATATACACTCTATCGAAAACATACAATATGGCAGGGTGGAGAGTCGGCTTCGCAGTGGGCAATAAGAGTGTAATAGAAGCTCTTGAACTATTACAAGACCATCTTTATGTGAGTCTTTTCCCGGCGATACAAGAAGCTGCGGCAAGCGCTTTGCTTGACTCACAGACCTGTGTAGAGAAGTTAGTGCAGATGTACGAGGGGCGAAGGAATGTTTTCATTGAGGGATTGAGGGCCATCGGCTGGGATGTCAAAGCTCCAGCGGCATCGTTTTTTGCCTGGCTCAAAGTACCTGAAGGTTTTACGTCCGAGAGTTTTGCGGACTATTTATTAACGCATGCCCATGTAGCTGTTGCCGCAGGGAATGGGTTCGGTGAATTTGGCGAAGGTTATGTCAGGGTAGGGCTACTGACTTCGGAAGAACGGCTGCAAGAGGCTGTGGAACGAATACGTACATTAAACTTATTTTAATGCAATATGATTCACCTTTAAATAGTTAAAACTTATTGACAAAGTAGGAATTACCTGTCAGAATACAAAATAAATTCTTAATCTTTCGATACTTGGATGCAACTTATATATCAGCGTTTTCTTATTTTGAGCAGGTGGAGGGACTAGCCCGATGAAGCCCAGCAACCGACCGTAATTCCATTGTAAAATGGGGCGGAATCCTTCCGCCGGATTTTTTTGAAATCCACAAGGCACGGTGCTAATTCTTGCAGCCGATGGCTGGGAGATAAGAAGATGGCTTTTTAAAGCCTCTTCTTTATGAAGGGGCTTTTGCCATTTTGAGACCATCTCAGGCCAATAATGACATCGAGAGTTTACTAACGTGTTATAGGAGTGATCAGATGAGCGAGATAGTCGCTACTTATTTAATTCATGACTTTAATGGAAATCATGAGAAAAAAGCAGAGAGCATTGCCTTGGGTCTGACTGTCGGGACATGGACGGACTTGCCACATTTGGTACAGAAACAACTGGAAAAACATAAGGGACGCGTCGTATCGGTGACACCCCTCTCTGAAGAAGAGAGGGCAAACAGCTACTTTAATCGGAAAGTATACCGTTCGCTGATTAAAATTGCCTATCCGGCAAGGAATTTCTCCAATGATTTACCTGCAATCCTTACGACGGTCTTCGGCAAACTCTCATTGGACGGTGAAATAAAACTTATCGACTTGGATTTTGTCGGTGATATTCAAAAAGCCTTTCCCGGGCCGCAATTTGGCATTGAAGGCATAAGGGAAAAGCTTGGCGTATTTAACCGGCCCTTGGTGATGAGCATTTTTAAAGGTGTATTGGGAAGAGACCTAACATTTCATAATGAGCAACTGAGGCAACAAGCATTGGGAGGTGTCGACCTGGTTAAGGATGATGAGATCCTCTTCGACCAGGAACTGACTCCATTTTTCGATAGAATAAAAACGGGAAAAAGAATATTGAATGAAGTCTATGAAACCACTGGCCACCGTACTTTATATGCTGTCAATCTATCAGGGAAAACTTTTGAATTATTGGATAAGGCAGAGCAAGCGGCTGAAGCAGGGGCAGATGCTTTATTGTTCAACGTTCATACATATGGTTTGGATGTATTGCAGGCCTTGAGTGAACATGATCGTATCAAGCTGCCGATCATGGCGCACCCCGCATATAGCGGGGCATTGGCATCTTCATCATTTTATGGTATCGGCTATCCATTATTGCTTGGTAAATTAGTAAGGTTATCAGGCGCGGATTTATCTTTATTCCCTTCTCCTTATGGAAATGTCGCACTTGAAAAAACGGAGACCTTAGCGATTGCTGAAGCTCTGACAAAAGATGAACTTTCATGGAAAAAAGCCTTCCCTGTTCCTTCTGCAGGCATTCATCCGGGCATGGTTCCGGACCTGATCAAGGATTTCGGGCTTGATAGTGTGATTAATGCCGGAGGCGGAATTCACGGGCACCCTGACGGAGCAGAGGGCGGTGCCAAGGCTTTCCGTTCTGCTGTGGAAGCCGTTCTGGCAGGAAAGGAACTTTCTGAAGCGGCGGCTGAGGAAGAAACCCTAAAAAAAGCTCTTGTGTTGTGGGGAGGCCTATAAGAAATAATGAAACCGATCATCTTTTGTGATTTTGACGGAACGATCACCAACACAGATAATATCATTTCAATTATGAAGAAATTTGCGCCTCCGGAATGGGAAGCGTTGAAAGACGGTGTCCTTCAGCAAAAAATCAGTATATCTTCAGGAGTTGGGGATATGTTTTCCCTGCTTGATAGTGGCTTGAAGGATGACATCATCCAATATGTAAGAAAAACGGCCGGCATTCGTCCGGGGTTTTATGAATTCGTTGAGTATACGAAACAAGCCAATATCCCTTTATATATTGTAAGCGGGGGCATGGATTTTTTCATTGCACCCCTTTTGAATGATATCTTGCCAACAGAGTCCGTGTATTGCAACCATGCATTTTTTGATAAGGAAAAGATTTATATTGAGTGGCCACATGCTTGTGATGATCAATGTAATAATGATTGCGGTTGCTGCAAGCCATCCATTATGAGGAAAATTACGGGCCCGGAAGATTTTAAACTCGTTATTGGAGATTCAGTGACGGATTTTGAAGCGGCAAAACAGGCCGATTTTGTCATAGCCCGTGACATACTGCTTGAAAAATGCGATAGGGAAGGAATTCCACATCAAGGATTCGAAACATTTTTTGATGTAATTGACATTATAAAGCAGCAGGAGGTGGTTAAAGCGTGAACACTCATTCTAAAGAATGGCAGGAGTTGGCAGATATTAAAGCTGAACTGGCCGAAAGGGATTGGTTTATGGGAACTAGCGGGAATTTGTCCATCCGCGAACCCAAAAGCCCTTTCTTTTATATTACCGCAAGCGGTAAGGATAAAAGGAAGCAATCGGATTCGGACTTTTTACTGGTGGATTTAAAAGGAAAACCAGTTGAAGAAACGAACCTAAGACCATCGGCCGAAACTTTACTTCATACAGACATTTACCGAAAAACCAATGCGAACTGTGTACTTCATGTCCATACAGTTGAAAATAATGTGATATCGGAATTGTATGGAGATGAAGGCCAAGTTTCCTTTCGTAATCATGAAATCATTAAAGCGACCGGTCGGTGGGATGAAGATTCGGAGCTTCGGATTCCAATCATATATAATCACGCTGACATTCCGCTGCTATCCGATAAGTTCAAGCCGCATGTCGAAGGAGACTCTGGCGCTGTGCTGATACGCAATCATGGCATTACGGTTTGGGGCAAAAGCGGATTCGAAGCAAAAAGAATACTTGAAGCTTGCGAATTTTTATTTCAATATCAACTGTTGCTTAATCAACAAAAGGCGTTTGCAGGTTCTATAAGATAAATACTCATAGAGGAGGAATGAATGATGGCAACGATCAGATTCCATGAAACAAACGAGGTTATTGAAAACGGTGAACAGGTAAAAGGTTTTTTAGAAACACAAGGGGTTATTTATGAGCAATGGGACATTTCTAAATTACCTGCCCATCTTGTGGAAAAATACGATTTAACAGATGCTGACAAGGAGGAAATCCTTGTAACATTCCAGTCAGAGATAGCGGAAATCTCTGAAAGAAGAGGCTATAAAGCCCATGATATCATCACATTATCCGATGCAAACCCGAACTTGGATCAAATGCTTGAAAACTTTAAGCAGGAACACCATCACGAAGATGATGAAGTGCGTTTCATAGCAGGCGGAACGAGTATCTTTGCCATTGAAGGCAATGATAAACAGTGGTTTGATGTACGGCTTAATCCAGGAGATCTTATTAGTGTACCAGAATCAACAAGACATTATTTCACGCTCGCGGAAGATAGGAAAACTGTTGCTGTCCGGATTTTCGTAACAGCTGCGGGATGGGTGCCGATTTACGAAAAAGACGAAGTTCAAGCATGAATCAATGTTGAAAAACCAGCTTACGGGCTGGTTTTTTTATGTGAATCCGGCAAGTGCTTTAGTAAGCTAATTATGATAAAATTTAACGGAATCGAATTTAACCGGATTTAGGAGCAGATAAGAATGAAAACGACCGAAGTGTACATATTGGGCGGCTTTCTCGGCAGCGGGAAAACGACGCTTCTTCGAAATATTTTAAAACAGGAAAGTGAAGCGGGCAGAAAAGTGGCAGTGCTTTTAAATGAGCTCGGCAGTGTATCGGTTGACAGCGGACTCATTGGTGATGGAGTGCCTCTGAAGGAGTTGTTTGACGGGTGCATTTGCTGCACAATTCAAGATAAACTGGAGGTTCAGCTTCATGAGTTACTAACCGAAAATGAACTGGATGCGGTTTATATTGAAACGACGGGTGCAGCTCATCCAGTTGAAGTATTGGATGGCATCATGTCGCCGATTTTCGCCAAAAAGCTGGAATATAAAGGGATCATCACGGTCGTCGATTTATTAAGGTGGCGCGATCGGGAGGAACTGTCTCCGCAGCTTCGACAGCTGCTTGCAGAGCAAATCCATCATGCCGATTTCATTTTATTGAATAAAGCGGATATGGTAAGTGAGATGAAGGCCGCACAGCTAATATATACGATACAGGCGCTGAATACGGATGCTGTATGTTTATTGACGGAGTATGCAGCCGTTTCCTTGGCATCATTGCAGCAAATGCAAAGAAAAAGGCATAATGGACATCAAAAGCTTGATGTACATGACCATTTGCACTTAACTGCAATCGTTCATACATTTGAAGGTGCTGTGGCACAAACCGACTTTGAAGAGTGGCTTAGGGCTCTGCCGGAAACGGTCTATCGAATGAAAGGATATATTTCCTTTACACATTCACAATACCCGCATTTATTCCAATACTCTTACGGAATGCCGATGTATATGAATGAAATGATGAAAATGCCATTGAATATCGTCATGATCGGGGAAAAGTTGGAAAAGGAAATGTTGATCGGTCAGTTGAAAGCTTTGGAAGCGAAAGCGGCCCGATAAACGTTTACCGCCCATTAAAGAAGGGAAACATGAAAAGAAGACTTTCTTATTAAGGAGGCGGTATTAGTGCCATGGAATAAGAACGATTACCCAAACTCGATGAAGAATCTAGATAAAGATGTTAGGGAAAAGGCTATAGAAATCGCAAATGCATTATTGGATGAAGGATATGAGGATGGAAAAGCCATTCCAATTGCCATAGACCGGGCTAAGATGTCAGTAGGAAATGATTGAGAAAATGGTCAGACCCACATAGGGGTCTGACCATTTTTATTGTTGCATTCCAAAGGCGGCAAATGTCTTTTCGTCTTCTATCAATCCGCAGGCAGCACACTGAACCCGAACTTCAGGACCATTATATGCTAGATGGAATGGCAGAAGGGAGTCGTTCGAATATTGTTCAACAATCTCACCGGATTGGGGATCCTTTTTAATGGGTGTTGCTACTTGCTGAATGAGATTGAAGCGAGATTTATTTGTCCGGCAATTCGGACAGCGGTATACTTGAGACATTGTACTCACTCCTTTTTTGGATTTTAAAAAGCATGATATCTTATTATGAAGATAGTCTTTACAAACTTGAACATTAATATGTATAAATTAGTAATGGATGGAAGGGATACTATGAAAGAAACTGTCAGGCAAGAAGAATTACTGGTGGCTTATTTAAGCATATGGAACAATCGTAAGGTGAACGATGGAGGGGGAAGGGAAGTGTTGCCGGAACTCATCCGACGAGAGCTTTTGGATGAAAATGCCCATCCCCGCGCCCGAAAACCAGTATTGGAGAAATTTTACCTTTCTATTAAACGCGTGATGGAATCTTCGCTTTCGGAAGAAATGAAAAATGCGATTGTAATGGCCTATATCACTGAATTGGAAAGATTATGATTTTTCGAGTGTGATACGGATGCTTGTTAGCAAATATTCTTTTATGCTTCATACTTTTTTCACAAATCATTGTTAAAATTTTTTAAAAATAGATATTTAATGAATAAGGAGCTTAAAATTATGAAGTGGGGCATTGTGCTTTTTCTTGCCATCGTACTGCTTACGGGGTGTAATAGCGGTAATGCATTTACTAAAATCAATAAAAGTCAATCTTTCCTGGCAACTGTCAATATCAAGGATACATCACTGACTTTCATAGACGAAAACTATCATGCTTTTGCAAAATGGGATATTTCAGAACCATTTACCGGAGCCCTGCTCCTGGCAGACAAAGATACTATCCTGCTTTATGGAAAAGAGATGGAGAAAGTCCAAGTGTACTCTTTATCTGCAGGAAAACTGATAAACAGTTGGGAAATTGGGAAAGGGATCGTCAATATGCAGTTGTTACGTGATGGTAAAAGCATCGTGGCGGTCAATCAATCGAATCACTCCATTTATTTTTTAAATGCTGATGGGGAGGAACAGGATATTGTCAAGGTTGGTAAAAGCCCCTTGACCGTTCTTCAAGGAGAGCAAGCGAATCGATTGTATGTTATTAATTTTGGTGATACCAAATGTTCAGTGATAAATCTTGAAACGAAAAAGGTCGATTTCGAATTTCCCGTACATAGTTCCAGCACAGGCACATTATTAAGGGAAGAAAAGGATGAAATATGGATCGGAGGACACGGTGATGGGGATCAAGTGGAAGAAGATCTATATATTTATTCGGCAAAAACTGGAGAGTTGAAGAAAAAGCTTAAGGCGCCAACCATGCCGATAAAGTTCCTGGAAAATGATGAAGGAATATTTGTCCTTAGTCATGGGACTAGCTCCTTATATAAATTGAATGATCAATATGAGGAAGTCAAAAGCAAAGTGGTCGGCGTCAACCCCTTTGAAATGGCGAACTTTAATGAAGATGTGGTCGTGGCGGGATATGATAGTGATGAAGTGTATGTAATGGATGCTGAAACAGTCGATGTTAAAAAAACGATCAAAGTCGGCGAAGGTCCATTCCAATTGATGTTGAGGGAGTAGATGACATGCATGTTTACACCATTTTAGTCGTGGATGATGAAGAAGATATGCGTAATCTAGTTGAAATGTATTTGCTGAACTCAGGTTATCGATGCCTTCAAGCTGCAAATGGAAAAGAAGCTATAAGTATGGTTGAAACAGAGGAAGTGGATTTAATCCTATTGGATATCATGATGCCAGGTATGGATGGTTTCTCCGTTTGTGAAGAAATTCGTGAAATTGGGGAGATCCCTGTGATATTTGTCAGTGCGAAAGGTGAAGAATGGGATAAGGTGAAAGGGCTGAAGCTTGGCGGCGACGATTATATCGTCAAACCGTTCAATCCAGGAGAATTGGTCGCAAGGGTCGAAGCGGTATTGCGAAGGACAGGGAAATTATCATTGAATGAAGAGAATCAAAACCATGTCCGATTCGGTAAAATTAGCTTGAACTTACAATCCAGAACGGTTTTAGTGGAAGGGAAGCCAATCAATTTAACCTTGAAAGAATTCGATTTGCTGTTATTCCTCATGCGTCATAAAAGCCAGGCACTCAGCCGTGAACAACTGCTTGAAAATGTATGGAGCGGTGAGTATGGAGGATCTTTACGTACTGTGGATACCCATATTAAAACGTTACGAATGAAATTAAGAGCGGCCGATTACATTCAAACCGTCTGGGGAATCGGTTATAAGATAGAGGAAAAGAAATGATCTATAAATGGCGAACCCTTTCTTTTAAATTATGGCTCACCATTATCTCCGCCATCATCCTATCCGTGCTGTTCGCTTACTCCCTTTCTCAATATTATTATAAAAATCTATATGTGGAGAAGCTTAAAACGGATTTAGTCAATGAAGCATCATTGCTAGGGGCGGATTATTCCGGCGGTGAAATCAGCGAAGACTTTAAGCAAAAAGTTGAATGGTTTAACAGTAAGAACGACAGCGAAGTCTTTGTCGTCAATAATCCCAGGGAATTGAGTGCTTGTCTGCCTTTTGAAATCAATTACGATACCCTTATTTCTGAAGAAGAACGGCAAATGCTTTTAGATGGGAAAGCCGTTGAAAAAGAAGGATATGA
This sequence comes from Peribacillus sp. 05N428, assembly GCF_056397085.1. NCBI lineage: Bacteria > Bacillati > Bacillota > Bacilli > Caryophanales > Bacillaceae > Peribacillus > Peribacillus sp. 05N428. The sequence goes on from NZ_JBFTMS010000019.1 coordinate 42,835, forward strand.
GAAAAGGTTTGAAAAGAACATCGTAGCGGCGATCATACCCCTGATTGACGAAAATCGCCTCGAAGGTATCATCTATACATATATTCCTGTAGATTCCATTACGGTCTTATTTAAGGAATTTGCTGCAAAATGGTTGGCGGCGGTTCTATTATTTTTGATTGTCGCGATTTTGTTTACTACTAAATGGTTGAAAAAGCTAGTCAGTCCGATTAAGGAAATCGAGACTGCGGCCCATCGTGTCTCAGAGGGGGATTATGACATACAGGTCGAGGTAAGGAGTCATGATGAGATAGGTAAACTAGCAATAGCCTTTAATGATATGGCCAATTCCATCCATTTGGAAGAAGAAAGAAAAAAAGAATTTCTAGAAAATGTTGCACATGAGCTCAGAACCCCCCTTAGTTACGTAAAGGGATATACGCAGGCCATATTGGATGGTGTCGTGAAAAATGATGAAGAGCAACGGAAATACCTTCAACTCATTTCAAGGGAGGCTCTTAGGCTGCAGCGGCTTGTGGGAGATCTTATGGACTTATCAAAAATGGAAAGTGCTCCATTCCTGTTAAATAAAACCCCGATTGCCTATGCGCAATTCATTGAAGACGTACTTGTGAAATATGAACCGATAATAAAGGAAAAACAATTGGGCTTGAAGCTAGACCTGGATCCAGACCCGATTATTTTTGGGGATGAAGGAAGGATGGAACAGATCCTGCATAACATTTTTGATAACGCCATTCAGTATACGGATTCCGGAGGGGCGATTCATATTACCCTAATTCAGCATAAAGATGATTGCGAACTGCTGGTAACTGACACGGGCAACGGGATTCCGGAAGCGGATCTGCCGTATATCATGAATCGTTTTTACCGTGTGAACAAAGCACGCAGCCGTTTTGATGGCGGTTCAGGGCTTGGACTGTCCATTGTCAAAAAATTGGTGGAATTACAAAATGGTAAAATCGAAATAGAAAGCAAGGAAAAAAGGGGAACAACAGTCAGGGTCATCCTGCCGAATATAAAAGAAGAATGGAATTCATAAAAAGGGGATACGTTCAAAAATGAAAAAAATCATGTTATTTTGCATGGCGTTAATTTTTTTGGCTGGATGCGGCAAGAAAGAGGAAATTCCAAAAATGTTAAATGTCGATTTAGCTGTTGATCCAACTCAGGGTAAAGTGAATGAGCCTGTGAAATTTCAGGCAAAAGTAACATATGGGGACGAAGTCGTGACAGATGCGGATGATGTCAGTTTTGAAATTTGGCTTGCGAATAGCGATGACCATGACAAGATAGCAGTAAAACATAAAGGGAACGGTATATATGAACTGGAAAAGGCTTTTGATGAAGAAGGAACCTATTATGTATATGCCCACGTAACGGCAAGGGACATGCACAACATGCCAAAGAAAGAATTCGTCATAGGTAAACCAAGCACTCCCGAACAAAATGGCGGAAAAAAAGAAATGGATGAGATGAATGATGAAGAAATGAAATGATGAATGGACCATCAAAATCAAAACAATTCGGGCCTAAATCCGGATTGTTTTTTTTATTTGGAAAAATGTTCAGGACGATAGGGGGAAAATGACGAAATGTCGAAGTGAAACCGAAAAATTTGTAACATAAAAGTAAAGAAAGTCATAATAATTCGGTTAGTAACGATATGTCAACTAAAAGTTATTAGTATTCCATGGAAATGGTTCTATGTAACTACCATTGACAAATAATTACTGGAAAAATATGAGTATTTATACTGATGGTAGAAACATAGATAGTTAAAGCATTTATGCTTGTTTTCTCTGAAACTTGGATCATAAATATATTTTCATTCGCATCCTTTGAATTTGATGGAAATTGATGGTGCCTTTATTACAAAAAGTGCATGTTATGATAATTCCAGAAGCAAAGCACAACAAAAAATGAACATCACAGGAGGAAATACGAATGAAAAAGAAAATGATTATGTCAGCAGCTGCGGCTGCAGCTATTATATTCACAGGAGTAGGAGCTAACCAAGCTGAAGCAGCCAACTGTGATACAGTGAAACAAGTAACTTATAAAACTACGAATAAAGAGGATATGCAAAAAGTCCTTAACCAATACCTAGCTAAATACAATATCACTATACCTGCAGCGCAGGCACAACAAAAACCAGTTCAAAAACCAGCTCAAAAACCAGCTCAACAACCAGCTCAACAAGAAGCTGGAACAACGAACCAATCAAAACCAGCAGCAAAACCTGCAGCACCAGAAGTAACACCTGATAAATCAACTGATAAAAAACCAGAGACAAGCTCTGAATTAAGTGCTTTTGAACAAGAAGTTGTTAAATTAACGAATGCAGAACGTGAAAAACAAGGTTTGGCAGCTCTTAAAATCGACACTGAGTTGAGCAAAGTTGCACGTATCAAGTCTCAAGACATGAAAGATAAAAACTACTTTGACCACAATAGCCCGACTTACGGCTCACCTTTCGATATGATGAAACAATTCGGAATCAGCTATAAAACAGCTGGCGAAAACATCGCACAAGGTCAACAAACACCTGAAGAAGTGGTACAAGCTTGGATGAATAGCCAAGGACACCGTGAAAACATCATGAATTCTAGCTTTACTCATATTGGAGTAGGTTACGTAGAATCTGGTAACTACTGGACTCAACAATTCATCGGAAAATAATAGATTAATAGAATAGTGCATCCCATTAAATTGGGGTGCGCTTTTTTTTTTTGCGAGAATGAATCATTCCATTCCATGAAAAAAATCAATTGTGACATCGATTGGTTCTCTATAATGTACCCAAATCTAAAAAAAATTGAACCAAGAAATAACTGGAACCGCACCTTAACATCAGTGAGGTCCCGGTGAAGCCACTTAAAATTCCGATACATCGATTTCTGAATACTGTGTATTGAAACTTTTTTGAAGCCGTATTTCCAATGTTGATTCTTTATATTGGGCTGATGCCCCTTTTTTCTTTACAGGTGCGGGGAGTGTTATGACATGCCGATCTGACTCTTCAGGAATCCCCTCGATGATGGATTGGTTAGATGTATGGTAAAGTTTCATTTTCTTTAGCCAAGATTCATCTTGTATTGGAATTCTTACGAAGACATATAAGTGGGTTTCAAATACTTCGGCATGTAAAGGATGTTCAGATCTGGCATTTACTTTTTGTGAGCCGCCATCATTTTGGTTCATCATACCTTGCATATTGTCAGGGATCACTTGTGAAAATACCTTTTCAATGAACGATTGAACATCACTTTGCTGCATATTTTTCATGAATTCCTTTTGGTTCGGGTTATTCTTAAAAGAAAAAAGTGAATTCCAGGGAAACATATTGAATTCCTCTCTCCTGCTTATGGTCTGACAGGTTTATTTGTTATATTTTATGCAGCTAAAGCCCAGAGGTTCTTTTTTATAATTACTAAATTATAGAAAATGGAATAAACTTATGTATAATTAAGTAAAATCCATTAGATAAAGAGGGTAAGCCTGTGGATGAAAAAGTAGCTTTTATTACTGGTGGAGCAACGGGTATCGGCAAAAGGATGGCATTTTCACTCGCGGATAATGGAATGTCCATTATCATTACTTATCGAAAAAGTAAAAAGGCAGCTTTAGCATTAGTGGATGAATTACAGGAAATGTACCATGTTAAGGCAATTGCGATTCAAGGTGACTCGTCAAGTGAGGAAGATTGCCGGAATATATTGCAAAAGATTTCGGAGACATTTGGCCATGTTGATATCTTCATTCATAACGCAGGGCCATATATGCATGATCGTAAACCGATGACTGCTTATCGCAGCGATGAATGGAAGTACATCATGGACGGGAATTTAAATGGTTTTTTCTATTTTGCGAAGGAACTTATTCCACAAATGCGCAGCAGAAACTGGGGCAGAGTCATTACCTTAGGGTTTGAACGGTGTGAAACTGCACCAGGTTGGATTTATCGTTCTGCTTTTGCCGCTGCAAAGAGCGGCTTGACCTCCTTGACAAGAACTTTGGCTGCGGAAGAAGCTACTCATGGAATCACCGTGAATATGGTTTGTCCTGGTGATATCATAGGGGATTGGAAAGAGAAGGAAATAAGGGTTGCGAGAGCCGAAAAGGATGATACGGTTCCAGTCGGCAGACCGGGTACGGGGGAAGATATAGCGAGGGTGATCACGTTCCTTTGTGATGAAAAATCAGATTTCATTACCGGGAGCATCATACCGGTAACAGGCGGTAAGGATGTTCTTGGGAAAATATATAAAGCCTAGTGCTTTAGAATTTGAATTCGGTATGAAAAAAGTGAGGCCGGTTAATCCAGCCCCACTTTTTTTATGCCATTTTTTTATATTTTACTTGCTGAATGTACCGTAAGCGAGCAGCCAAGCCTATAGCCCCAAGAGCCAAGCCGGAAATTAAGCCGATCCAATACCCAAAGGCTCCCATATCCGTAAACTTTGCAAAGAAATAGCCAATTGGAAGCCCGAGAATCCAGTAGGAGACCAGTGACATGGCAAATGTGACATTTACATCCTTATATCCACGCAAAATGCCCTGAATAGGTGCCTGCAGGGCGTCCGATATCTGAAAGAAGATGGCATATATTAAAAAATGTGATGTCAGCATCATTACTTCGTGATCTTTAGTGTATAAAGAGGCCACAGGTTCACGGAAGAGGAAGAGGATGGTCGACAAAACGAGTGACATCGTCAAGGCCATCGAAATGCCAATCCAGCTATACTCTTTGGCATCTTTATAACGGGCTGCCCCAATTTCAAATCCAATGACGATCGTCAATGCCATGGATATACTTAGCGGTATCATATAAAGCAGTGACGCAAAATTCATGGCAATCTGATGTGACGCAATCGTCACGGTATCATACTTACTCATCAAAAGGGTGACAGCTGAAAAAATGCTTGTTTCAAAGAAAATAGCAAGACCGATGGGTACCCCAATCAACAATAAGGCCTTCCATTCTTTCCAGGAAACACGGAAAAATTCAGTGAAAACCTGATATGTCGAAAATGGGTTTATTTTTATCACGATCAATATGGCCACCAGGGCAATTAACCAATAGGTAATGGCAGTGGCGTACCCGGAACCGACACCGCCAAGTTCAGGGAATCCAAACTTCCCGTATATTAACAAGTAATTAAAAAGGACGTTTACCGGGAGCGCACATAAGGTGATGATCATGGAAATCCTAGTTTGGCCCAGAGCATCGATGAAAGCCCTCAACGCATTATAAATGAATAAAGGAATGATACCGAGTGAAAGGGCGATCAAATAATCATGAGCCACCATGTGGACACTATCTTCAAGATCCATGGCATTTAATACGGGGTTCAGAGAAAAAGCTCCAATGATTAAAATGATCAAGGCTAAAGCCACAGCTAAATAAATGGCCTGCATCACGGAATAGGAAACGGATTTGGACTGCCTGGAACCCACCAGCTGTGAAACCACCGGTGTTAAGGCAATCAATATCCCGCTCAGCCCCGTGTACACGGGTGTCCATAGCGAACTGCCGATGGAGACGCCAGCAACGTCCTGAGTGCTGTATTGCCCTGACATCATCACATCAAAAAAAGTCATGGCATACATGCTGATTTGGGTGATCAGGATAGGTATCAATATATAAAATAACAGGCGGATCTTTTGTGATTTAGTAAAAGTCTGATTCATCAAAGTACCTCAATATCAATATTTGGAATTTTCAACACAATGAAAGAATTATATCACATAAGCATGTGATGTTTTAAGAGTTTTTATTTGAAACAAAAAAGACTTGCCGTTTGGGGCAAGTCTCAGTTTGTAGACAAAAGGGTTTCGGAATTAAAATTTTCAGAACCTCTTTTGAATTTTCCCTTATTTAAGTTAATAAGTGCAGAGCAAGTATAGGTGGATTCCCACACATGTGAAAGAGTGCGATATGGTTTCCATGATAAAGTGAGTTATATCTCAATGTTCGGGGAAAATTAAACGACACTTTAAAGATACAGACTTGTTTGAACAGATTTTTATCGTATCTTAATGACAACTGCTGAGCCAAAGAACCAACTGTAAGCCATATTAGTTTCAACCTTCTTTCAATTCTATTGTTTTACGCATGAACGAATACTGAAGGTATATTGAATGAAGGTCAGATTAACTTATTTAGCTGGAACAAAACTTGGGCGTCCTACCTCTAAATACATATCTTTCACCAAATCTAAATGAAAGAGAAGACAATGGCACCTTCAATTTTACGAACCAAATGGTTTGCTGGCACCAGTTGATCTAAAGTAACCATTTCAAGTCGATCTCGCTGAATAGAACTATGTTTAGAAAGCATCCTCATCACCTCAAGTTTTAATTATTTTAAAACAATAAAGACTTTAGGCAAAAGGGTTCTATCTAAAAGTTAAAACAAAGTTTATTGGGCGGGTGTGCGAGACTCCTTCGGGAAAAGCGCGTCCAGGGGAGACCCCACAGGCGCAAGGGCGCCGAGGGCGGACCGCGGAAAGCGAGTGCCTTACGTTATAATCAACGTCAAAGTTTGTGCAAGCCAAAAAAAATGTAGACAACATCAATTTTCATCGAAGTTGTCTACAGTCTGAGACTTGCCGTTTAGGGCAAGTCTTTTTTGTCAGTCGCGCATGGATTCAAAATCATTCATGGCTTCCATATCTGAGTCTTTTTGAAGAATGAATGCCTGTGAAGGAATGGCAATTTGTACACCTTCCTGTTCCAATATCTCCATTATATTAAAGTTCACATCTTCTTTGATTGATAAATATCCTCCAAAGTCGGTGGCTTTCGTGAAGAAATATAGGTAAAGGTTGAAGCCGGAATGACTGAACTCATCAAATTTAACCAAAATCGTTTCCGGATGTACTTCAGGATGATCAATAAGCATTCTTTCAATGTCTTTAATGACATTTTCCAATTTTTCTTTTGGTGTCGTGACATTAACACCTAAATGGAAGGCGATCTGTCTTTTGCCCATCTTGGACCAGTTGATGATCGGTTCATTCGAAAGGGTCGCATTTGGGACTGTAACTAAAGCTTGGGCAAAAGTCCGAACTTTAGTGCTTCGGAATGTGATGTCTTCAATGGTTCCCTCCACACTTGGAGTTTTGACCCAATCTCCTATGGTAAAAGGTTTTTCGGTGACGATGACGATACCCCCGAAGAAATTGCTGACGGTATCTTTAGCGGCAAGTGCGAAAGCCAATCCACCCAAACCAAGCCCTGCAACAAATCCATCGACATTAAATCCCCATTCTTCCGCGATGATGGATGCACCAAAAGCAATGATGATTATGTTTATGATTTTCGTAAAGAACGGCATGACGATTTGATCGACTTCTAGTCCGAATTTACTTACTAATTTCGGAAATAAAATGGTTAAGATCGAACTGATGTTGAAAATCGTCCAAAAGAATAAGAAGACAAAAAACGATCTGTATATCTTCGATCTGAGTTCAACCGAAGGTGAGTCGATCGGAAAATAGTGCAGTGAAATGATAACCCCAATCAAAACGATAAGCCATCTTACTGGCTGTTCTATTGCGAGCATTAAATTGGCGGCAAATTCAACTTTGCGTTTTTCTGCAATCCGTAGAAAGAACTTGAATATATATGTAGTAAATACTTTCCGAAGCAAAAGGAAGATTAGAAAAATGCCTATGGAAATTCCTAATTTGGTCCAGGCTTCGATTCCATCAAATTGATTGAGTGATTCAGAAACTTCTTGCAATGTATTACTCCTCCATTGTATCTTGTAGTATTGTAGAATACTAAGATTATAATATATTCATGCTGAAAAAGGAAAAATAATCGATAATTACATACATAATGGGGGATTTCGGTTCACTGAATACTTTTTCAAGTTATTAATGGCAAGGATATATGGTAATATGGATGCAAAGTGATTTTTTAAGTTTGGAAGGTGGAAATATTGACTAAGAAAATAGTATTTACCGGAGGCGGTTCTGCCGGTCATGTATCTGTTAATGCAGCAATCATCCCCGAATTTTTAAAGAATGATTGGGATGTTACTTATATTGGTTCAAAAAAAGGCATTGAAAAAAATATCATCGAAACGGAATTTCCCGAGGTCCGTTATGAAACGATTTCCGTTGGGAAATTCCGACGTTACCTATCTGTTGAAAATATGAAAGACCCTTTCCGGGTCATAAAAGGGATTTTTGATGCACGAAAAATATTAAAAAAGACCAAGCCTGATTTCATTTTTTCTAAAGGGGGTTTCGTTTCGGTTCCAGTCGTTTTGGCAGGCAGGATGCTGAGGATTCCGATTGCGATACATGAATCGGATTATACGCCTGGTCTGGCTAATAAGATCGCGATGCCACTTGCATCGAAAATTTTCACAACCTTCCAAGAAACGGAAAAAGACCTTCCGAAAGAGAAGGCCATGTATCTTGGCGCTGTATTGCGCGATGGAATCTTTACGGGAAAAGCTTCTGCTGGTAAAGCATTTTGTGGATTCACGAATAACAAACCGGTGCTACTCGTTATGGGCGGAAGCCTTGGGGCCGTTAAAATCAATAATTTAATTACAGAAAACCTTGATGCCTTATTAAAGGATTATCAGATTATTCACATTTGCGGGAAGGGAAATGTGAAAAGCGAATTGAAACAAAGGGGATATGCTCCTTTCGAATTCGTGCACGAAGAATTATTCGATCTTTTGGCGGCTGCTGATGTCGTTGTGTCAAGGGCTGGTTCAAATTCCATCTTTGAATTCCTTGGTTTGCAAAAGCCGATGCTGCTTATCCCTCTAAGTGCCAATGCATCCCGTGGAGATCAAATCCTGAATGCGTCAAGTTTTGAAAAACAGGGTTTTTGTAAAGTCATCCAGGAAGAAGAGCTGAATGATCGGATTTTTAATGCTACATTAGCGGATTTATTGAAAAAATCGGATGAATATCAAGAGAAAATGCGTCAAAAACGCCCATTCAAAACGGCAGCTGAAATGTATGAATTACTGCTTAAAGTAATGGCCGCAAAAAAATAAGTATCATTCCCCCCTATTCAGCATATCTATTTCGAACAGAGGAGGGGGTAGAATGGCTTATGAATATTCAAAAGGATGGTTCATTCAGCAGCTAAAAGCCGCAGGGATTAGCTACCATCCAATTGAAAAAAGAAAGCTGGAGCTGTATAAAACTTATATTCTAAGGCGTTTATACGAGGATCTGCAAAAAAGATAATCATAAAAATAACCGCAACGTCGTTGACGTTGCGGTTATTTTTATAGGAATTTACTTATAAAAGGAAAGAAACAGGATATAAGGATACCTGCGATAGCCATTGCCGCACCTGCGACAGCCCCGGTAAACTCACTTTCCTGGGCAGCTTGAGCCGTTCCGAGACCATGAGCGATCGTACCATAGGCGATACCACGTGCGAAGGGCATCGTAATGTTTAATTTATCCATCATTTTTGGAGCGATCATTGTACCCAGCACCCCTGTCAAAATGACGAAGGCAGCTGATATATTGGAATTTCCCCCATAAAGTTCCGTGATTTCCACCGCGATGGGCACTGTAATGGATTTAACTGCCAATCCTTGGAATATGAATGGCGGAAGTGAAAATGCTTTAGCGATGGCGAAGGCAATGATCAATGTGACAAGGAGACCAAAAATCATGCCGCTAATTGCCGGCATTGCATATTTAACGATTATTTTTCTATTTTTATAAAGTGGTACGGCCAAAGCAACGGTAGCTGGTCCCAGGAAATAGGTGATGATGTCTTTTCCTGGTGAATAATCCTCGAAGTCCAAACCGCTGATCAGCAGTACGAGAATAATTGTAACCGTACTGAAAAATACGGGCGTCGTAAAAGGTGATGGATGTTTAGCATATATTTTCCTTCCAATGAAATAGGCAAGAATGGTTATCAAGATGCTATATATTGTGATGAGCGCTGTCATGCTGTTTAATCTCTCCTCTATGGGATAGCTTCTGAACGGTCCATGCTGAAACGATGAATCCAAATATCAGGCTGACTCCCAATGTAAGTGCCAAAGGCAAACCAAATTCAATGAAAAGCCATCCCATGGTCATTAAACTGATTGAAATGGGAATGAAGAAAAAGGCTAGGTGCTTTACCAAAAATCCTGAAGTAAGTTCAATCCATTCGACTTTTATGACCTTCGTCTGTAATAAACCGAATAACAGAATCATGCCGATGACGTTGCCTGGTATAGGTAAGTGAAGTAAACTGGCTAAATAATAGCCAAGCTTGCAAATGATGAGCAGGAAGATAAGCTGCACGATAAAAGCAAATGTTTTTTTCATGATTAAGTCCTTTCCATGACGCTTTGAATATATTGTTGAATTGGTCAATTGTATTCATTATAAAAAAATATCCCTAAAAAGAATAGGGATTTGCAGCAATCTATGTTTAACATCCTGTGAAACTGGAAAAAAGAGCTTTCCAGGTATGGAAGCTCCGGCCATTTTATGAAAGGATAAACAAAGCCATATTGAAATGTTCTTCGCTCTATGCTTCAAGTAACTGCTGTTCGTCATCATCATGCTGTCTAAGGATATGAAAGTTGTATAAATCTTTAGGGATTTCATACAAATCGTAGATATCAGCTTCATGATTGATCTGATCATAAAGGGATTTTCTTGTTTCGTTGGCATTGACGGCATAGGGAAGCTTTTCTGCGGCTTTTATGGAGCGGATATTTTTTTTGCGAATTCGCATGAAGACCGTTTCCAAACCGAGCTCGAAAAAAAGCTCTTTGAAGAAAGCGTCTTTTGCGATGGCATTATACCCTTTTCCATGATAAGGCTTGCCAAGCCATGTGCCTAAGAAACCTGCACCATTTTCAATATCGTATAAAGAAATACAACCGATGGGATTTTCCCATTCATCCAAGATTGTTCGTGAAATGAGTTGCCCAGCATCTTCGGCTTCGATCGTTTGCTTAGTAATGAAAACATATTCTTCATATGAATCTACCTTATGGCGCACGAAAGGGAAGACATCTGGATGCGTCATTTGTTCATAAAGAGAAAAACAATCTGTGAAATCTCTCTTTTTTAACATTTCCGTCCCTCCGTTTGAGGGCAGTTCTTATGCGTAGTCGCTGCCCACCCTCGAAATTTTTTAAGTCGTTCATCAAAAAATTTCGGGGTGGGAATCGAACCCACTAGAACCGGAAACCGGTGGCGCACCATTTGCCTTCCCTATTTTTATTGTCAGAAAGTATGCAAATCTAAAGAACCTTACGAAGGTATAATACTAAAAAAAAAACGGTTTGGGAATAGGTTTTTTGCCTTTTTTTTTCGTCAAATTTCAACTTTTTCTCGAAGGGTGAAATCTTTAGGCAACCGTCTGCATTGTTCCATGAAAAACTGCTTTTTTCGCCCGCTTTTTTCTTTAAAATTTACCTGTGAATTGCATGAATAAAATGATTGCGCCAAGGGCCCATACATATATGGAGAATATTTTGAGTGAACGCTTTTTTAAGAAATCGATCATCCATACCACGGCTATATATCCAAAGATTGCTGCTGACAGGGTTCCAACGAAAAGCGCAGTGAGTGGAAGCCGTTCAACTTCTCCTGTAAAAATCGGTTTCATCTGAAATACGATGCCACCCGTAATGGCAGGAATGGAAAGCAAAAAGGAAAAATAGGCTGCAGTGGCCCTATCCAGTTTGCAGAAGAGGCCAGCCGCTATCGTTAAGCCGGAGCGCGAAAGAGCTGGCATGATGGCAGCAGCTTGGAAAGTACCGATGATCAGCGCATCTTTAATCGAAATTTCATGAAGGGATTTGCCCCCTTTTCTTACTCCGTCGGCTACCCATAAAATCAGTCCGGTCGCTATAAATTCCCAGCCTATGGTCACGCCTGTTTTTGAAAGATCATCAAACCAATCACCGAGTAAAATGCCGGCAATCACGGCAGGAATCGTCCCAGCAATGAGAAGCAGAGTCATTTTGGAGAAAGGATTTTTCAAAATGGCAATTATGTCATTCTTATAGACGACCAATAACGCCAGCAAGGTTCCGATGTGGAGCATGGTATCCAGAAAAATGCCGGCCTCGTCAAGGTGGAAAATATGCCGTCCTAAATATAAATGTCCAGTGCTTGAAATAGGTAAAAACTCAGTCAAGCCTTGAATGATCCCAAGGATGAAGGCTTGAAATTCATTCAGCAAAAAAACATCACTCCATTCTAGAAGGTATAGGACAATCCATTATTAAAACTGTATGCACAAGACGGATGAACATGTCCGGATTTTATTGTTCATATCAAGAAAAGGCAGTCCAGATTTACCTTCTTTCGAATATAATGAGAGGAAAAATGAAACTATTTTTCATTTGATTCGTAATTATTTATATGAGAAAGGAGGAGAAGACACTATGCCTACTAAAGATGAAAGAGTGTTTGCTGCCCTTATTTATGTGATCAGCTTTTTTACAGCATTTATCGGTCCTTTGGTGATTTGGTTATTGAAGAAGGACTCGTCACAATTTGTGGATTATCACGGAAGGGAATACTTGAATTTTTTCATTTCCTATACCGTTTATTCAATAGTCGCAGGGATACTCACTATAGTATTGGTTGGATTCTTGCTATTGCCGGTAATCGGGATAGCTTTAGTCGTATTCACCATCATTGCTGCTGTTAGGGCTTATGAAGGAACGGATTATCGATTCCCGTTGATCTTCAGGATATTATAGAATGATGTAAAAGGATTCCATTCATTTGGAGTCCTTTGAGACTGCAGGCAAATTCGAGGAAAAGCGAGTTTGCCTGCAGTTTTATATTTAAAAAAACGTTCCAGTGGATTTCAGAAATCCGCTCCCTTTCCGCCGACTGCCTGCCAAGCCTCCTGCCTAGCGGCTGCGGTGTCCCGGCTAGCCAGTAAATCGGCAGGAGTGTCGCAAATTTCTTCAATCCAATAAGGAATATAGTAACATTAAGAAAAATCTAGTCTTGTTTTAAAATTGGGTAGGACCCCATTCTGTCTACAATAGGATTCCATTCAATTCGGAGTCCTTTTTTATTTGGTCCGTGTGGGGAATTCCCTTACATTAAAGAGGGAATAGATCACACTAAAGCGAATAAAGTATTATGATAACTGCTTCTATGCACGTTTAGGAAGCGGATGCCGGGCGGGTTGTGGTACTGCTAATCAATGGCCGCCTAAAGGCGGTAATCTTTCTTGTAAGGAGTGAGGAGTAAAGCGGGATATGAATATACGTGAATATTATCAGAAAACGAGCAATTCAAATTTTCATGCATCTTGGGTATCTCTTCTATTGGCCGTTGTTTTTTTCATTTGCCATATTTTTGCGATGATTCCGGGCAATATATTATTGATAACTTCTCCTTTTATTTTCTTTAGCATTGCTCAATTTGTCAGTCATCGTATATATGAAAATAGAATGAAGGAATTGCCTGAAGAACATATCGGGACGAATGCCGGGTTATTAAAAAATGAACATGTTTTATTGACTTTTATGCCAGCACCGACTTTGCGACTGCTTCTCTTTGCGCCCGATGGGTCACTAATGGGCGAGGTACGTGATTTGAATATGAAGTGGTTCATGTGGATGATTCCCAATTTCTTGTCGATGCTAATGGCCAAGCGATATGAACTGGTGGACCATGAGGGACGTTTGCTGGCTAAGTACCATATCAAAAGGGGGCTTTTCAATAAAATGACGATCCTGGATGATCAGGGCGGCATTATTGGATCGTATCAAGAAAATCGGTCATTCGTGAAGGTAAATGGAATGATCTATAAGGAAGATGGTACGGAATGGATGCCAATTGAAACTCCGGGAAGTGTAAATTCTTTCGAGATTGCCACAAAAGACGGGGAAAAGATCGCTTCATACCAAGAAGGCTGGATGCCTTTGGAGTGGGGGAAACGATTCAAGACTAATACACCCATACTTTCTTTTTCATCAAATGTTGCTGAAAGTCCTAAAATCATTGTCTTTGGGTTCTGTGCAGCCACGCTGAATCATCGTTCAAATTGACTACGGTTCCCCTTTAGCAAATCTTTTAAATACCTGATATAATAATAGGAGATACATAGATTAAATACACAATAAAAAGGTGGTAAATATGAGTTTACTTAATGAGATTCTGGATTATAATGAACAGTTTGTAGAAAAAGGTGAATATGTTAAGTATAGGACGGATAAGTTTCCTGAGAAACGTATGGTCATCATAAGCTGTATGGACACTCGGCTCGTTGAACTATTGCCAAAATCCTTGAATGTCAAAAATGGTGATGTCAAAATCCTGAAGACTGCCGGGGCAATCGTCTCCCACCCATTCGGAAGTGTCATGCGGAGTATCCTTGTTGCTATTTATGAGCTAAAGGCAGATGAAGTATTGGTCATACCTCACCATGACTGCGGGATGGCATCAGTCGATGCCGATGCTGTAATGGACAAGATGATCGAACGTGATATACCGAAGAGCACCATCGATACACTGGGAGCTGCAGGAATCGATATCCGCAGTTGGCTTCGCGGATTTGATGATGTTTATGAAAGTTGTAAGAACAGCGTCGAAGTGATTAAAGGACATCCATTGATTCCTAAAAATATTCCTGTGCATGGTCTAATCATTTCGCCTGATACAGGGAAGCTGGAATTGGTAGTAGATGGGTATTCTCAAGAACAAAAATAATATATTCATCGAGGCTGTCGGGAGCATTTCCGACAGTTTTTTTCAAATTTTTATCATTGCTATTTATTTTTATCCTTTTTTTTGTTAAAATCGCCAAGTGTAGTTTGTCACTAATACAAACGGGTGGGCGAGGGATAAATTTGATAAGGACACAACATGAAGAAATTAAACTTGGAAACGTTTTTTCATTTTTCCGACTATGGAACGAATGGAAAACGTGAAATCCTTGCTGGAGTGGTCGGCTATTTTACGATAGTCTATATTCTCATCGTGAATTCCCTGATTTTATCGGAAGCGGGCATACCGATTAATGGTGCAGTGATTGCCACGATTCTTTTATCTGCTTTAAGCTGTGTCATGATAGGATTTTGGGCGAATGTCCCAATCCTTCTCGTTCCAGGAATGGGCGTCAATGCCCTATTTGCTTATACCATGGTTCAAGGAATGGGTCTATCATGGCAATCGGCTCTTGGTGCTGTGTTTATCTCAGGGGTAATTTTTGTAATCATCGCTTTTACAAAATACTCCAAAATCATCAGTGATTCGATTCCAAGTTCGATAAAAGAAGCCATATCTGTTGGTCTTGGCCTATTCTTGATGCTGATCGGACTTGAAAAGGGCGGGATAATCACAAGAGGTTCATCATCAATCGTCGCACTGGGAGATTTAAGCGATCCAGCGGTGTTTGCAACGGTGTTGACCTTTTTACTGGCAATCACGCTGTTCATCAAGAATATCCCCGGTAATTTCATGATAACCATCCTGGCAGGCAGCCTCATTGCCTATTGGTTCGGGACGGTTCAACTATCGGAAATCCATTTTTCAGGCATTAACACAGCTTCCTACGGCGATCTCTTCTTTTCATTATCGTTCTTGGAAGCGAACCGGATTGAATTCTGGATAAGTGTATTTGCGATGACGATGGTTCTTGTTTTTGAAAATATTGGTCTTGTACACGGGCATGTAGACAGTATCAACCGCCAGGATGCATATAAAAAGTCGCTGCAGGCGACAAGTGTGTCCGTTCTATTATCAGGCTTATTCGGTTCGAGTCCTACCGTCGCAACAGTAGAAACGGCAGCAGGAATCGCATCGGGAGGCAGGACTGGTCTTACTTCAGTGGTGACGGGCGTGCTATTCATCCTATCACTGTTATTTATACCGGTGATTAAAGTAATCCCTGATAGCGCCATTGCCCCCATCTTGATTATCATTGGCATTTTGATGCTCGGAAACATAAAAAAGCTGAATTTCAGTGATTTAACCGAGAGCATACCTGCAATCATGATCATCACGATCATTCCTTTCACATACAGTATTGCCGATGGAATGGCATTCGGTTTCATCCTGTACCCATTCTTGAAGCTTGTAACCGGAAAAGCGAGAGAAGTGTCAGCCCCGATGTATGTGAGTGCCGGAATGTTTATTGTCTATTTCATCATTGGTATGATCGGTTAAAATTCAAAAGAGCGGTTGGAATGAGTTAATTCTTATTCCAACCGCTCTTCTTATTGGTTTTTTCGTCGAAAAAAATGGATTTAATGTGATTTACGCGATGACACATCCATCTTGAAAATGCTATGATATAGAATATTAAAAAAATGATAAATGACAAGCAGCTTATTAGAGGATGTGACAGGATGATTATTGAAGGTTTAAAAAGCCATGGTTCAGGAAATGATTTCTTGATAATTGATGAATTGACTACGACCCTGATGTTTACGGAAGAAGAGCGGAAAAATTTCGCAAAGGCCCTATGCAATCGGGAGAGGCTCGGAGCGGATGGTATTTTGTTCGTAATGAAAAGTGAACATGCTGATTGCCGGATGCGTGTCTTTAATGCGGATGGATCGGAAGCCTCGATGTGCGGCAACGGACTTCGCTGTGTGGCACGTTACGCGAACGACGTTCTGGGGCTAGATAAAATGATCGTGGAAACCATGAAGGCAAATTTACTAGTCGAAAAAACGGAAGATATTTATGAGGGCATTCCGACTTTCAAGGTGGAAATTTCACCAGTAAGTTTTAATGTGAAGGATCTACCTCTTATATTGGCTAAAGAACAGCTGCAAAACGAAACATTGCCGGAACTTCATGATACCCTGCTATTTTCGGCATTGGCGGTTCCTAATCCACATTTGATCACACTCGTCGATAGTGATGTTTTACAAAGTGATTTGCAGGAAGAACTTTCAACAAAGGTCAATCAACCGAATGAACTTTTCCCTGATGGTGTCAATGTCAGCTTTGTGAAAGAGTTGGAACCAGGGAGCATTTATGTGCGGACATTCGAACGTGGAGTAGGCTTCACGAATGCATGCGGAACGGCGATGTCGGCTTCTAGCCTAGTAACATGCTCTGTTGGGTTAAACGCGTTGGAAAGTGAAATATCTGTCTACAATAACGGCGGAAAAGTTAAATGCGTGGTCCACCATGATGTAGAAAGCCAAACGTATTCAATTGATTTAATCGGGAATGCAACCTATGAATTCAAAGTATCGATTGAAATGGACTTAGATCAGCCTGAAAAATTTGAAATACTTGAAAAAGAGGATTTTGAATTGGAAACAAGCTTATATGCCAAGCTGCAGGATGAAGTGCAAAGTTATTTGAGAACAAAATTATTATGAAATTTTTAAACTGCAGGCGAACTCGAAAAAAACGAGTTTTCCTGCAGTTTTCTTATTTTAAAAAAGTTGCAGTTGATTTCAGAGATCCGTTCACTTTCCGCCGACTGTCTGCCAAGCCTCCTCGGCTCAAGAGCCTGTGGGGTCTCGACTAGCCAGTTATTCGGCAGGAGTGTCGCAAATTTCTTCAATTCATTAAAGATTATAGTAAAAAACATGTAGGTAACCTAGTCTTAAACATTATACGGATGAGACTAGCCTAGAGTTTTTCTTAAAGAAACGCCCCAGTTGATTGGCCGTAAGGTACGGGACTCCTGCGGGAAAAGCGTTGCCAAGGGAGACCCCGCAGGCCAGCGCCGAGGGCGGACCGCCCGTGGAAAGCGATTTTCTAGAGCAAATTTCCATCTTACCAATTAGTTATGGGTCTTTTTTTGTTTTAGGAACGATAATACTTCCAAAAAGGCTGGTCCATTATCCACCAGTCGGTAATCCATAAACGCACACCCGTCCCTTTTTATTCTGTTTGGTATGGTTTCAATCGTAAAGTCCTTTAACTGGAGACTTTCGTTCACTTCCTCCCAAAACAAAGGTGTAGCCACACCAGCGAAAGAATTTCCCCGTGGGGAATAAGGAAGAATGATGGTTTTTCCTTCACTATGCTGCACAAAGTCCAAGTAAAGTCGATTATGCCGATTTATTTTCATTCTTTCCGTTGTAAAATCATTCGAGTGGGAACTTGTTAAATAATCACCGAGAAAGTCAGTGAATATGCGTGTCTCCTGATAAGTAAATGTGTCTTCAGGCAGAGGGATGTGAATTTGCAGTCCTTTGTTACCTGAGGTTTTTACAAAAGCTTTTATCCTTAATGATTCCATCACCTTTTTTATTTCCTGTGCAGCCTTTACCGCAAAGGAGAAATATTCGATGGAAGGAGGGTCCAAGTCCAGGACGATTTCGTCGGGTCTTGTTTTACCGGCTTTCTGAAATGGGGCATGAAATTCCAATGCAAGTTGATTACCAAACCAAAGGAGAGTTTCAATGTCGTTACACAGCATATACTCGATATCCTCATCCATGAACGTTTTAATAAAGTCCGGCGCATAATCAGGTTTGTTTTTTTGGAAAAATCTTTCTTTATCCAAAGTTCCATGAGGATAGCGGATCGTGGTAAGAAGCTTATCCTTCAAGAAGGGTAAGAAGAAAGCTGAAACCTCCCGTAAATAATGTAGGTATTCTACTTTTACCACCTGTTTACCTTCTGTTTTCCAAAGCGGTTTATCCTTGGAAGTTATTTGTACAGTATCTGGAAATGTATATTGCCCTAGCACGAATTTCTCCCAGGTACATTCGTCGGGAGAAGTTTGTAAAAGCCACTGTGAAAACTGAGGTTCACGCAATTCATTTTCCTCATATACGTGTAAGAATTGAACTTCAATGCAAATGGATGGATGGATATAAAAAAATTGTTCGTCTTCATCTGATGCATTTTGTTTGATCAATTGATGCAATATACTTTTATCTCGAGCACTCAGTCCATTTTTGACACTCCCGATTTTCGTCACGGCACCTTCTTTGAAAACTGCGAGGGACACGTAGCCATTTTCTTTGTGCAATGCTGTGATGAAACAAGAAACGGTCTTCCAATTTTTCACCTTAATCCAAGATGTTGTACGTCTTCCTTCTTGCCAAGCACCCCGGATTTCCTTAGCGACAATCCCTTCGCCATCTAACAAGGTGACCTTATTCAAGGCATTATCCAAAACGTCAAAACTCTCTATTAATTGTATCAAAGCCTTATCGTTGGGATCGGGAGGCATAGGTAGACCGAGTTTTCCCCCCATATTCAACATCAATTCCCTTCGTTCCACCATTGGATTAGCTGCTACATCTTTTCCGCTGATGCGAAGCAGGTCAAACGCTATAAACCGACATGGGGAAAAACGGGCATTTTCTGAAATTAAGGATTGTTTCCCAAGGCGTCCTCGCCACTGTATTTGAAAAAAGTCCGCTTTCGCTTGATTGGTAAGCCAGACCAATTCTCCATCTAACTGAAGCGGGAGATAATCTTCCAGGTCCAGGTCTTTGATGTAAGCAATGATTTCTGGGAATTGAGGTGATAATTCCTTTTCATTTCGACTCGAAATGCTTATGGTATCGGATTCTATCGTTAATATAGCCCTAAAGCCGTCATATTTGACTTCATAACGCCAATCCTTGGAGTTGGGGGCTTCAGGGTAATAGGTAGGCAGCATCGGTTTCATATTTGTATTTACCTCCGCAAATAATTGATAACATTATTTTGCCAAAAAAACGAAGTGTTACAGTTGGCAATTGTTTTTTCGGTTTTTTTTGAACAAAGGGGAATAATAAAATTGTTCTTCTCATCAAAAATAAGTTATGAGGTGACGAATATGCATACGATGTGGAAGGGAAGCATATCATTCGGCTTGGTGAACATTCCGATCAAACTTCATGCTGCAACGGAGGATAAGGATATATCTTTAAGGACGTTGCATAAGGAATGTCATACACCGATTAAATACGAGAAGGTTTGTCCAGTATGCGAGAAAGAAGTGGGGAAGGATGATATAGTCCGCGCTTTTGAGTATACAAAGGGAAAGTTTGTTGTATTGGAAGACAATGAACTAGAACAACTGAAAAAACAAAACGAAGAAAAAGCCGTGGAAATCGTGGATTTTGTTAAAATTGAAGAAATAGATCCCATTTATTTTAACCGGAGTTATTACATGTCCCCAAATGACGGGGGGATAAAAGCTTATTCCCTTTTGAGGCAGGCCCTCAAGGAATCGAATAAGGTGGGGTTGGCAAAAATCATCATTCGATCCAAAGAACAAATGGCGGTAATCCGAGTCGTTGATAATACCTTGGTTATGGAAACGATTCATTATCCGGATGAAGTCCGCTCCACAGCGGATGTTCCGAATATCCCTGCCAATGATACCATAGTAAAAAAAGAAATCGATACTGCCGTATTATTGATAGATCAATTAACGACTACTTTCGATCCGACAAAATACACCGATGACTATCGAACCGCGTTACTAGAATTGATTGAATCAAAGAAAACGGGACAGACGACGATTACAGCGAAAACAAAAGAACCAGTTTCCAACAATGTAACTGATTTAATGGAGGCATTACAGGCATCCATAGACCGTACAAAACATGATGAACCGGAAAAGAAAAAGACGACCCGAAAGAAAGCGGCACCGAAAAAAAAGAAACAAGCGTAAACAGGAAGCTGAGCGGAAGACGGATGATGTCGCTCGGCTTTCTGCTTGTTTTTGCAAGGAATCAGGCTTCTAATAAGGAAATGAAAGGGACTTGATAAGGAGGGAAGGAAAGTACAAATAGGTGAGTCGATCAAGATGCAAGAAACTGAATGGAATTACAGGGAATTAGTGGATATTAATGAAAGCAAAAAAAATTCGCTCCCTAAAGAGCGACAATGAGGAATTCAATCGTGAAAATCAACATATAGGCGAACGGTTGTAGTTTTCGACTATATATTGTGTTCATATTCTACCATATTTAATTCTGAAATAGCAACTAAATTACTGAAACTAACCTATGAATTTTTCTGGAAATCAATGATATTTCGCCCATTAACTGCTCATATGGCTTTTTCATTTCATATACATATAAAAAGGTACTGAATAAAATGGATTTTTAGTATAATTTATACATATAGGATGATATAAATTTAATATGAATGGAAGATGCAAAATGGAAAATGGAAAAATCAAATCACTACATGCGGGGAAGCCGAAACATGAAATTTTTTCGAATATCGATATCTTTTCAGCCATGGATAAACAAGCACAGAATAATTTGACAGTGACTAAAGCTGGCATAATCGGCGATGGTGTCGGTAATGTAAAGTTCCATGGAGGTCCTGATCGGGCTTTGTGCTTTTACCCATTTGAGCATTATTCATTATGGAATGAAAAATTCTCTAAAAAGCTGGATATCCCTGCATTCGGTGAAAATTTAACTATAGCGGGGATGAGGGAAGAAACAACGTATATCGGCGATATTTATCAAATAGGCGATGTGATTGTTCAAATTAACCAAGGGAGGATACCTTGTTCGACCATTTCCTTCTTCAATCAAGAACCTAAGTTTTTGGAACGCGTGCTGAAAACGAGTTTCACTGGTTATTTTGCAAGAGTACTTCAAGAAGGAACGATAAATAAACAAAACGAGATTGTGCTAATAGATCGTCTACAAGAAAAAATTTCTGTCCATTACGCAGCAGAGGTCATCCTTCATAAACGGGATGGGCTGGAAGGTGCTAAGGCTTTACTTACACTAGACTCGTTAGCGGAAGACTGGAAACAAAGGATCTTGAAGAGGGTTCAAGCAGCAAAAAATTGAATGATTTTTGCAAAAGTGAAAAAAATGTCGATCAGGTATTGAAATTGACAGATTATTAATGTAAATTAAATATAATCAAATTTTGAAATCTTATGAAAATTATATAAATGGATCTTATCGAGAGAGGTGGAGGGACTGGCCCGAAGAAACCTCAGCAACCAGCTTAGGCAAAGGTGCTAAATCCAGCAAGCAGAGCTTGATAGATGAGGAGAATGTTTCAAAAACCTTCTTCTTTGAGAAGGTTTTTTTTCCTTTTCTCTCATACTCATAGACTACTACAAAAACAGGATTGTTTTTGAGAGAGGGTGTAATGATGAATTTTCGTAAAGAATTAAAAGAAAGAATGCTGATTGGAGAAGGGGCAATGGGGACCTTGCTTTACTCTAATGGCATTGATCAATGTTATGAGGAATTAAACTGTACGAACCCAGATCAAATAGAGTCCATCCATCGAGCCTATCTGGAAGCTGGTGCAGATATCCTTCAATCGAATACATACGGAGCCAATTTCAATAAATTGAAGCGGTATGGACTTGAAGATGAAGTGAGCAGAATCAATCGCCAGGGAGTTATTCTTGCTAAAAAAGCGGCAAAAGGAAAAGCATACGTCTTCGGTACCATAGGGGCCCAGCGGAGTATCAGGAAATCGGATTTAAGCATGGAAGAGATAAAACGGGGTTTTCGTGAACAGCTATACAGTCTGTTGATGGAAAATCCTGATGGGATTCTCCTGGAAACATTTTATGACCTGGAAGAACTGGAAACCGTCCTGCAAATCGTTAAAAATGAAACGGGACTGCCGATTATCGCAAATGTCTCGATGCATGAACTGGGTAATCTTCAAAGTGGAATCCATTTAAATGAAGCCTTTCAAAAACTCGAGCAATTGGGTGCCGATGTGGTTGGTGTAAATTGCCGCCTCGGACCACATCATATGATTCGGGCCTTGGAAGAAGTGAGTTTGCCAAAGCAAGCATCGATTGCCATTTACCCTAACGCCAGCCTGCCGGATTATGTCGATGGGAGGCTCGTTTATAAAGCTGTGCCGGAATATTTCGGTTCTAGTGCCCTGGAACTTCGTGAGCAAGGCGCCGCGATCATAGGAGGGTGCTGTGGAACGACTCCACTGCATATTCAAGCTGTAAAGCATGCAATTGGAAGTTTGGCTCCCGTGAAAGAGAAATTTACGAAATCCCGTGAAATAGAAGTAATTGAAGTGAACGATAGGGAATTGGAACTTCCCCTTTACGAAAAAGCCAAAACGGAACGGACGATTCTTGTTGAGCTTGATCCACCGAAAAAGCTAGGGATAGAGAGCTTCATGACTGGTGCTGAGGTTTTGAAAAAAGCAGGGGTCGATTCCATTACATTAGCGGACAATTCACTTGCCTCACCAAGGATATCGAATGATGCACTGGCTAATTTACTGAAGAACCAATTGAATATAAATCCGATGGTGCATATAACATGCCGAGATCGAAATTTGATTGGCCTGCAGTCACATTTAATGGGTCTGCAGACGGTAGGGCTGAACGAAATATTGATCATCACCGGAGACCCTTCAAAAATTGGGGACTTCCCGGGTGCCACTTCGGTTTATGATTTATCTTCCTTTGACCTGATAAGCATGGTCAAACAATTTAATGAAGGTCTTTCCTATTCCGGTCAAAGTTTGGGGCAACGGGCAAATTTTAAAATTGCGGCAGCTTTTAATCCCAATGTGAAATATCTGGATAAAGCCGTACTGAGAATGGAAAAGAAGATTGCCTGCGGTGCTCAATCCTTTTTGACACAGCCAATTTATTCCGTGGAGCAAATCGAAGAAGTATATGAAGCGACAAAACATCTAGAAACCCCGATTTTCATCGGTATCATGCCCTTAACAAGCACCCGGAACGCCGAATTCATCCATAATGAGATCCCAGGCATCAAATTGCCTGATAATGTTAGAAGGGCCATGGCTCTAGCGGGGGATGACCCTGTAAAGTCAAGGATTGAAGGGGTGAATATTGCGCGGGAACTGGTGGACGCGGCTAGGGAAAAATTCAAGGGCATATATTTAATCACTCCATTCCTTCGCTATGAAATGACGGCGGAACTTACGAAATATATTAGAAAAGTCGATAGTAAACAGACATCAGAGGTGGCAGTACATGAATAAAAAAGCGATTCAAGATCAGTTAAATTCTAAAATTCTCCTACTTGATGGGGCGATGGGAACGATGCTTCAAGCGGAGAATTTGACAGCAGACGATTTTGGCGGGGAACAATTCGAGGGCTGCAATGAATATTTATCACTGACGCAACCGGAAATCATCCAATCCATTCATGAAAAATATTTAGCGGCGGGCGCAGATATCATAGAAACAAATACCTTTGGAGCGACCAGCATCGTCCTTGAGGAATACCAAATAAGTACGATTGCCTACAAGCTAAATAAAATTTCCGCTGAGCTTGCCGTTAAAGCTTGTGAAAAGTATTCCAATGATGAATGGCCAAGATATGTAGCTGGCTCGATGGGCCCCACTACAAAAACGCTTTCCGTAACGGGAGGAACGACTTTTGATGTTTTGACAGATTCTTATGAAGAGCAGGCACTGGGTCTCTTGGATGGCGGGGTAGACTTGCTGTTGGTGGAAACCTGTCAGGATATGCTTAATGTCAAGGCTGCCTTTTCTGGAATCAAAGCAGCATTCGCTAAAACGGGAAAAGATGTGCCTGTCATCATATCAGGAACAATCGAACCGATGGGCACGACACTTGCCGGACAGTCCATAGAAGCTTTTTATTTATCGGTTGAACATATGAAGCCCGTAGCTGTCGGCCTTAATTGTGCAACAGGGCCGGAATTCATGATAGACCATATCAGGACACTTGCAGATATATCAAATAGCGCCATCAGCTGTTATCCGAATGCCGGGCTCCCTGATGAAGAAGGCCACTATCATGAATCACCTGCTTCCCTGGCAGAGAAAATGAAGCAATTTGCCGAGAAGGGATGGGTCAATATCATTGGCGGATGTTGTGGTACCACGCCAGAACATATTAAAGAACTTTCCAGGGTACTCGAAGGAATGAAGCCACGTACACTTACGGAAACTGCCCATGGTCATGCCGTATCAGGGATAGAGCCGCTCATTTATGATGATTCAATGCGCCCTTTATTCGTAGGGGAGAGAACGAATGTTATCGGTTCCCGAAAATTCAAGGAGCTGATACGCGGAAAGCATTACGAACCAGCTGCCGAAATTGCACGTAACCAGGTAAAAAAAGGCGCCCATGTCATTGATATCTGTCTTGCTGATCCTGATGGGGATGAGCTTGGCGACATGAAGGAATTTGTAGAAGAGGTCGTCAAAAAAGTGAAAGTCCCATTGGTCATCGACACTACGGATGAAGTCGTACTCGAACAAGCATTAAAACATTCACAAGGAAAATCGATCATTAATTCCATAAACCTTGAAGATGGTGAAGAGCGCTTTGAAAAAATAGTGCCCTTAGTCCATCAATATGGTGCTGCCGTTGTCGTAGGAACCATTGATGAAATTGGGATGGCCGTTGATGCTGAACGGAAATTGGAAGTGGCTACACGGTCTGTGGATTTGCTCGTCAATAAGTACGGTCTAAACAAAAATGACATCATTTTTGATCCGCTGGTATTTCCTGTAGGCACAGGGGATGAACAATATATCGGATCTGCATTGGAGACGGTGAATGGAATAAAGGCGATTAAAGAAAAGTTTCCGGAATGCCTAACGATACTTGGGATTTCCAACGTTTCTTTCGGTCTACCGGCGAGGGGAAGGGAAATATTAAATGCCGTTTTCCTTTACCATTGTACAAAAGCGGGTCTCGATTATGCTATCGTGAATACAGAAAAACTTGAACGTTTCGCCTTGATACCGGAAGAGGAAGTACAATTGGCTGAGGCACTCCTGTTTGAGACTTCAACTGAAACTTTAGCGATTTTTACCGAATTTTATCGTGGGAAAAAAGCGGAGAAGAAGGATGATGGTGTGATCCTGCCATTGGACGAACGTCTTGGTAACTATATTATCGAAGGAACGAAAGAAGGATTGATTGATGATTTAAATGAAGCGATAGAGCGCGGTGATACCCCGTTGGAAATCATCAATGGACCATTGATGGATGGGATGAGTGAAGTGGGGCGGCTGTTCAATGACAACCAACTTATTGTCGCAGAGGTGCTTCAGAGTGCTGAAGCGATGAAGGCGGCTGTAGCTCACCTTGAACCACTTATGGAAAACTCTGAAGATAGTGCTAAGAAAGGGAAAATCCTGTTGGCGACCGTCAAGGGAGATGTGCATGATATCGGGAAAAACCTAGTGGATATCATTCTATCCAATAACGGCTATGAAGTCATTGATTTGGGAATAAAGGTCGCACCGCAACAAATCATTGAAGAGGTTCGAAAACATGAGCCAACCATCATTGGCCTATCTGGGTTACTTGTCAAATCTGCACAGCAAATGGTTTTAACCGCGCAGGATTTAAGGCAAGCGGGAATAGATACCCCAATTTTAGTTGGAGGGGCAGCATTATCCCGTAAATTCACCGATTTTAAAATTTCACCTGAATATGAAGGGCCGGTTTTATATTCCAAAGATGCGATGGATGGTTTGGCAGTAACGAATATTTTGCATGACGCCGACAAAAAAGTGGTTTACTTGGAAGAGTTGGTCGAGAAACGAGAAAGATCGAAAGCGAATGCCGCCATTGCTGCCACGTTGGAGAAACCTGTTCGTAAGCAGTCCACAGCGGCTCCTTTAAGCGATGCTCCTGTTCAAACACCGCGTGACATCAAACGTCACGTCCTGAAAAACTATCCATTGGATGTCGTCCAGCCATATATAAATAGGCAAATGCTGATTGGACATCATTTGGGGTTAAAAGGCAAAGTTTCCGAATTGCTTAAGCAAGGGAATGAAAAAGCAGTGCAGCTCAATGATCTCGTTGACGAATTGATAGAATTCCTAAAGACGGAACCGGATTATGGCCTGAATGCAGTTTATCAATTTTTCCCTGCTCAAAGCGAAGGAGATAAGCTATTTATATACAACCCGGACAATCATCATGAGGTTTTGGAAACTTTCGACTTCCCCCGGCAAGATACGAATCCGCATCTTTGTTTAGCGGACTTCGCAAAACCGATCTCCTCCGGACAAATGGATTATGTTGGTTTCTTCCTAGTCACTGCCGGAAAAGGAATCAGAAAATGGGCGGAAAAACTGAAGCTTGAAGGTGATTTCTTGAAAAATCACGCCCTTCAATCACTTGCTCTCGAGACAGCTGAAGGGTTCGCGGAAAGAATTCATCAATTAATGCGGGATGATTTAGGTATAAGCGATCCGATTGATATGTCCATGAAAGAGCGATTTGCAGCTAAGTACACCGGGCAAAGGTTTTCATTTGGTTATCCTGCTTGTCCTAATCTGGAGGACCAGGAGAAGCTATTCCGCCTGTTGCAACCTCAAGATATTGGCGTGGAATTGACTGAAGGATGCATGATGGAACCAGAGGCTTCCGTTTCAGCCATTGTTTTTGCACATCCTGAAGCTCGTTACTTTAATGTCGATCGATAACTTCATTTAATAAAGGCAGCGGTATTTTTTACCGCTGCCTTATTGCGCATGAAACCCCTTAACTGGTACACCTTAATGGTCAAAAGGAAGGGGATGCAGCACCTATGAAGAAGATGCTAAAAATAATTCTTGTCATGGCGAGTTCTTTCATTATTATTTTGTCTGATGTGGATGTGCAAAACATTCAAGTACATGCAGTGGTTCCTGAAGAGATCACACCGTTACTAAAAAGTAAGGCGAATCAGAAAATCGCTTATTTGACCTTTGATGACGGACCATCCTTGAATACCATGAAGATATTGGGGATTTTGGACCGCTATCATGTTAAGGCCACATTTTTCGTTAAAGGTAACGAAGAACCATACGCTAAGAGATGTTATCAGGAAATGATATCCCGCGGTCATTCGATTGCCCTTCATTCTTATACACATGATTATTCCATCGTTTATCGGTCGACTGAGAGTTTCTTTCAAGATTTGAATAGGCTTGAAACCATGCTGCAAGAGGATTATGGGATAAAAAGCCGTATTGTGCGCCTTCCTGGCGGCTCGAATAATCGTCTGCGGCATCAGGCGTCAACAAAACCAATCATCAATGGAATCCTTCAACAATTAAAGGAAAAAGGGTATATTTATTTTGATTGGTCCATTGACTCGACAGATGGCTTCAGTCCGTCAATAAGTGAACAACAAATCATTACTGCTGTACAAAAAGGGACGAAAAACCAAAAGCATGTTAATATCTTATTGCATGATATCAATAGTATGAAAAATACAGTGAAAGCATTGCCTGATATAATTGAATTCCTTAAAAAAGAAGGATATACCTTTGATACTATTGATGAGACAACGCCGAAAATGCAATTTAATTGATGAACACATTGTTTAACTATAGTAAATTAAGGTATAGGATATTGAGATTACAATGTGAAAGGATTTATCGTCTCTATGATGCCATCATTGTTTTTATCACATGGAACACCGCTATTAGCTTTGGAAAAGAATAGCTATACTCTTTTTTTGAAGGAGTATATGCAAACTATGAAGAAACCTGCTGCCATCGTTATTTTGTCAGCACATTGGGAAAATGAAGATCAAATGATTTCTGCAGTGCGGAAGCATGAAGTCATTTACGATTTTGCTGGATTTCCTGAAGAAATATTTCAGATAACATATCCTGCGAGGGGATGCCTGGAGCTGTCAGATCGAATTTTAACCTTATTGTCCAGGATAGATGTATTGGGGGAACTTGATGAAAGGCGCCCCCTGGATCATGGAGCATGGGGGCTTTTGCATCTCATGTACCCAGAAGCTGATATCCCGACCGTATCTATGTCCATTAGTCCTTCGCTGCCATTGGACAAGCAGTATGAAATTGGGAAAGCATTGAGGGAATTAAAGGAAAATAATGTCCTGATCATAGGAAGCGGCGGAATTGTCCATAATTTCACACATATTCAGAAAGATATGCATGTTGCAGAGGGATGGGCAATCGAGTTTGAGAACTGGGTCGAAGAAAAAATCCTGAAATGGGATTTGCAATCTTTGTTCAATTATGAAGATATTGCCCCTTACAGTACAGAGGCTGTGCCTTCCAAAGAGCATTTCATTCCATTGGTCATCGCAATGGGCTCAGGGGATGACAATAAAAAAGCGGCTCTTCTGCACAGAAGCTTTCAATATGGCAATCTAAGTTTAACAGCTTGGAAGTTTGAGTGAGGTGAAAGGGTTTTCAAACTAGTTAAATTTACCTGAAAAATAATCATTATACAAAAATACAAAAATCTTTTTTCAGCGAAAAAAAGACTTAAATGAGCAAAAAAGACAGTTAAAAGCGATTTTTGACGAATTAAGCAGAAATATAGTTGAAAAAAGGTTGTATAAAGTGGTTTAACCTTTGGATATTTCGACAAAAACATGTTAATATAACATCTGAAAACGTTTTATCCTTTAAAATTTTATTATTCAATAACCAAAGTTATTTATTATATATCTTATATATATCATATATTTGGGGAAAATTTAGAAGAAAGAAATTTGGGGATGGATAAAACGTAATGAAAAAAATTATGAGAAAAATTTGGGGGTTTACAAAATGACCATCAATGATTCTAAGGTATTAGACCACTGGAAAGCTTTTTCGGGTCCAAACCTTGGGTATGTCATGGAGCAATACGATTTATTTCTAGCCAACCCGGAAGAAGTGGATCCGGAACTGAAAAACTTTTTTGAAGTAGCAGGTCCTCCTTCATTCGATGTATCGGCAGAAACAACGACTGTATGTGCATCAACTGTACAAACTGGAGAAGTTCTTCCAATGAAGAAAATTATGTCTGCAGTTAATTTAGCTGAAAATATCCGTGCATACGGGCATCTTGCTGCAAATATTTATCCTTTAAAAGAAGAAGCTCTGGACACTGAACAAATTCACTTTGAAAAATATGGCTTGACTGCAGATGATTTAAGGAAAATACCGGCTGACTTAATTTGTCCGGAATCACCTGAAGACGTGAAAGACGGATACGAAGCCGTACAATACCTAAAACAACTCTATACAAAAACGATAGCCTTTGAATTTCATCATGTTAATGACTTGGATGAAAAGCAATGGCTTACTGATATGGTCGAATCTGGAAACATGTTCCCGGAAGTGGGAAAAGAGAAAAGAGAACTATTACTTAAACGATTGAATGAAGTAGAAGGTTTCGAGAAATTCCTTCACCGCACATATGTAGGGCAAAAACGTTTCTCTATTGAAGGACTGGATGCTTTGGTTCCGATTTTAGATGAAATGATCTCACAAACTGTCCAAAACGGAACGGGTAATGTGAATATCGCCATGGCTCACCGTGGACGTTTGAATGTGCTTGCACATGTATTAGGAAAGCCTTATGAGGTCATTTTCTCTGAATTCCAACATTCACCGAATAAAGATTTGGTTCCTTCCGAAGGTTCGACAGGCATTAACAATGGATGGACAGGTGATGTTAAATATCATTTAGGTCTGGATAAACAGATTACTAAAGCTAATATACAAAAAGCAAGGATTACACTTGCCAATAACCCAAGTCACTTGGAAGTGGTCGGTCCAATCGTGGAAGGGTATTCTCGTGCGGCTCAAGAAGACCGTACAGAAAAAGGATTCCCGGTGCAAGACATTTCCAAATCTCTTGCAATCCTGATTCATGGTGATGCTGCATTCCCAGGTGAAGGAATTGTACCTGAAACGTTTAACTTAAGCCGTTTACGCGGTTATCAAGTTGGCGGCGCAATCCATATCATCGCCAATAACATGATCGGTTTTACAACGGAAAGTGAAGATTCACGTTCAACCTTATATGCTAGTGATTTGGCAAAAGGCTTTGAAGTGCCGATCGTGCATGTAAATGCAGATGATCCAGAAGCATGTATGGCTGCTGTGAACCTTGCTAACCTATATCGTGAAAAATACAACAAGGATTTCTTGATCGACCTGATCGGTTACAGACGTTTCGGCCATAACGAAATGGATGAGCCATTGGTGACTCAACCTGAAATGTATGCATTAATCCATAAGCATCCAACCGTAAAAGAGCTTTATGGGAAAAAACTTATTGAATCCGGCGAGTTCACTGAAGCTGAAGTTAAAGCGATTGCTGAGCAAGTGGATACAAGGCTTGCAGATGCATATGCGAAAATTTCCGGAAATAAACCGGAAGCTTCCAAAGAATGTAATCCTCCTGGGATTATTGAAAAAGGACTTCCAGCCATTGAAACGGCAGTTCCGACACAAGAACTTGTTACAATTAACGAAGAGCTTGTTAAGTGGCCGGAAGGATTCACCCCTAATAAAAAATTAGGAAAGATTTTATCACGTCGCTTGGATTCCTTTGGTCCTGAAGGAAAAATCGATTGGGCACATGCCGAGACATTGGCTTTTGCTTCGATTTTAAGTGACGGCACGCCAATCCGTTTGACAGGACAAGATTCAGAGCGTGGAACATTCGCACAACGTAATATCATGTTACATGATAGTGTTAATGGAAAAACATATTCACCACTTCACACACTTGAAACTGCCAAAGCTTCATTCGCTGTTCATAACAGCCCGCTTACGGAAACGGCAGTTCTGGCTTATGAATATGGTTATAATGTTTTTGCACCTGAGACACTTGTATTATGGGAAGGCCAATTCGGTGACTTCGCTAATACTGCACAAGTTATCTTTGACCAATTCATCGCGGCTGGCCGTGCAAAATGGGGTCAAAAATCTGGTCTTGTCATGCTGCTTCCACACGGTTATGAAGGACAAGGGCCAGAGCACTCAAGTGCACGACTGGAACGCTTCCTTCAATTAGCAGCTGAAAACAACTGGACAGTTGCTAACTTAAGTTCGGCAGCTCAATACTTCCATATCCTTAGAAGACAAGCTAAGATTTTGGATCAAGAACAAGTACGTCCGCTTGTCATCATGACACCGAAGAGTATGCTTCGTAATCAGGTGATGGCTTCTACAACAGAAGAATTCAGTGAAGGCGCATTTGAATCATTCGTAGAAACCAAAGCCTTGGGCAAAAAACCTAAATCGGTTGAACGCATTGTTTTTGCAACAGGTAAATTGGCGGTTGAACTTCGTGAAAAAGCGGCAACTGAAAAAAATACGGATTGGTTGCAAATCATCAGTATCGAAGAAATTTATCCATTCCCATTCACTGGAGTTCAAGAAGCCCTGAAAAAATATACAAATCTTAAAGAAATCTTCTGGGCTCAAGAAGAACCTAAAAACATGGGTGCTTGGACATTTGTTGAACCTCGCCTAAATGCAGCGGCTCCTGGCAATCTTTCAGTAACATATATAGGAAGGAAGCGCAGATCAAGCCCGGCTGAGGGAGATCCACTTGTCCATAAAAATGAACAACAACGGATTATGACTCAAGCAATTACACGCAATAATGAGGGGGAGAAATAAAAATGGCTGAAGTAAAAGTACCTGAATTAGCAGAATCAATTTCTGAAGGATCTATTGCGCAATGGTTAAAACAACCCGGTGATCACGTTGAAAAAGGAGAATATGTCCTTGAACTTGAAACGGATAAAGTGAACGTTGAAATCATTTCAGATTATACTGGTACACTTTCGGAACATTTAGCAGAAGAAGGCGATACTGTCCAAGTCGGACAGGCTATCGCCATCGTTGATGAAAATGGATCAGCTGCAGCAGCTCCAAAAGCGGAAGCTCCTAAGGTTGAAGAAGCTAAAGCAGAACCAGTTAAGGCTGAACAAGCGGCTCCTGCTAAAGAGGCTCCTAAAGCAGAAGCGAAAGAAGCATCATCCACTCAACAAGTTATTGCATCACCAGCTGCAAGGAAATTGGCTCGTGAAAAAGGAATTGACTTGACTCAAGTGCCTGTAGCAGATCCACTAGGTCGTGTACGTGTACAAGACGTAGAAGCGGCAAGTAATGCACCTGCAGCTCCTGCAGCACCTGCGGCAGCTCCAAAACAAGCTCCTGCAGCTAAACAAGCAGCCGCCCCTGTTGAAGTGAATGATGACCGCATTGAAGTGGTTAAGATGACACGCCGTCGTCAAACCATTGCCAAACGTCTAGTTCAAGTACAATCAGAAGCAGCCATGCTTACTACTTTTAACGAAGTCGATCTTTCTGCAGTCATGGAATTGCGTAACCGCCATAAGGATTCTTTCGTGAAAACAAATGATGTTAAACTTGGTTTCATGTCATTCTTCACTAAAGCGGTCATTGGCGCATTGAAAAAATATCCGTTATTGAATGCTGAAATCCAAGGCGACCATATCCTGAAAAAGAACTTTTATGATATCGGTGTAGCAGTATCCACTGATGAAGGTCTTGTCGTTCCGGTTGTAAGGGATGCTGACCGCAAAAGCTTTGCTGAAATCGAAAAGAACATTTCGGATTTAGCTGTTAAAGCGCGTAACAACAAACTGGGACTTTCAGATCTATCAGGTGGTACTTTTACCATCACTAACGGAGGGACTTTCGGTTCCCTATTATCAACACCAATCTTGAATGCCCCTCAAGTTGGGATCTTGGGCATGCATACAATCAAGACTCGTCCAATCGCTGTTGGAGACCAAATCGAAAACAGACCAATGATGTACCTTGCATTATCTTATGATCACCGTATCGTAGACGGAAAAGAAGCAGTTGGTTTCTTAGTGGCAATCAAAGATATGCTTGAAGATCCAGAACAACTTTTACTTCAAGGCTAATTAGATAATACTACCCCCCTGTCATTTTGACATGGGGGTTTTTTTTGTTGAATTGAAAGGATATTTTCATAGAAAAAAAGATAAGGGAATTCAAGAAGGTTCATGTCTAATAAAAATGAATGTTTTTGAATGTATTTTTGAATGAATTTGATTATTTTTAAACGTTTATGATTGATTATTCCTTCATTTTCATATATGATGATGATATTAAAGTGAGGTGGGCGAATTGTTGACAACTGAAAGGCACCAGTTCATCTTATCGATCCTTAAAGAACAAGGAACGGTAAAGCTGCAGGAGCTTGTAGATCAGTTACAAGCCTCGGAGTCGACCATTCGGAGAGATTTAGTGCAACTCGAAGAAATGAAGCTCTTGAAACGCGTGCATGGCGGGGCCTCTTTACTGCAAAGAAAAGGCCTTGAACCAACAACTATGGAAAAGCAATACAAAGCAAGAGCTGAAAAACAACTTATAGCAAAGCTGGCGGCTTCATTCATAGAGAAAAATGATTGTATATATCTTGATGCAGGCACGACAACTGCCGAAATGATTCCTTATTTAAAAGATAAAAATATAACGGTGCTGACAAATGGTCTTATGCATATTCCAAAACTCATCGAATTGGAAATCAAAACAGTGTTAGTTGGCGGAACGATAAAATTTTCGACAAATGCAATTATAGGAAGTAATGCTGTACAGTTTTTGAATGAATACCGTTTTGATAAATGTTTCTTGGGAATGAACGGCATCCATCAAGAATTGGGTTTCACAACACCCGACCCGGAGGAAGCCCTGCTGAAGAAGATGGCATTACGCCTCTCTAACGAGACCTACGTGCTTGCTGACAGTTCAAAACTTAATGAAGCCACTTTTGCCAAGGTGGCAGATGTAAGCGATGCCATTATCATTACTGACAGCAATGATGAAGAGGCTGTTGCTCACCTTCAAAAAAATCCAAAGGTAAAGGTCGTGACCATTTAATGATTTATACAGTGACACTTAATCCATCCATCGATTACCTGGTCGAAGTGGAGAGCTTTCAAATGGGCAAGGTGAATCGAACCAGTTATGATGCAAAATTCCCAGGAGGGAAAGGGATCAATGTTTCCCGTGTGCTAAAAAGGCTGGGTAATAGTACAACAGCGTTAGGATTCATCGGTGGACAAACAGGTGAATTTGTAAAAAGGTTTTTAAGACAGGAAGAGATTTTCACGGACTTTACAGAAATAGCTGGAGATACAAGAATTAACATTAAATTGAAAACAGGGCTTGAGACCGAAATAAATAGCCAAGGGCCAGTCATTTCAAAAGGGAACTATCAACAATTATTTAGTCAGATTGAACAGTTGAACAATAATGATATCCTCATTTTGTCAGGAAGCATCCCTCCAAGCGTTCCTTCGGATGTATACGAAGCCATGGCAAGGTCTTGTACCCACAATGGCATTAAAGTGGTGGTGGATACGAGTGGCAAGGAATTACTGGATGTCCTTCCACACCGGCCATTTTTAATAAAGCCGAATCATCATGAACTGGGTGAGCTTTTTTCCACCGAAATAAGTACGATTGATGATGCTAGGGAATATGGCGCTAAATTGGTTGAAGCAGGAGCACAGAACGTTATTGTATCAATGGCGGGACAAGGTGCCGTCCTTTGCTCCGGTGGAGAATCATATTCCGCAAATGTTCCAAGAGGGAACGTCATCAACTCAGTGGGGGCAGGTGATTCCATGGTCGCAGGTTTCATCGGGACATATGAAAGGACAGGGGATATTCTATCCGCTTTCCGCTTCAGTCTTGCAGCAGGAAGTGCTACAGCCTTTTCATCCGATCTCGGTACATTGGATAAAATTGAAGAATTATTACCGCAAATTGCTATCAATCAACTAACAGGAGGCTGACTCTATGAAAATTACAGACTTGTTAAAATTGGATACAATCATAATCAATCTGCAAAGTGATACAAAGCAAGCAGTCATTGATGAACTATCAGGAAAGTTAGCCGAGGCAGACAGGTTAAATGATGTGGAGGGTTTCAAAGCTGCCATCTTAAAACGTGAAGAGCAAAGCACAACCGGGATTGGTGAAGGGATAGCCATACCGCATGCAAAAACAAATGCTGTAAAGATACCTGCCATCTGTTTCGGCAAATCGGTCAGTGGTGTGGATTATGAATCGCTTGATGGACAGCCGGCCCATTTGTTCTTTATGATTGCAGCCAGTGAAGGAGCGAATGCAGATCACTTGGAAACCCTTTCCCGGCTTTCTTCATTACTGATGGATGATAAATTCAGGGCCCGATTGATTTCTGCTTCTTCTGGTGAGGAAGTGTTGGAGATAATCAATCAAAAAGAAATGGAAGCTTATGAAGAAGAAAGGGAAGAGCAGCAATCGAGCAATGGTGCCAGCAGTAACGAGAAAGGAGGCAAAATCCTTGCCGTTACAGCTTGTCCGACAGGAATTGCCCATACTTATATGGCTGCCGATGCGTTAAAAGCCAAAGCGAAGGAAATGGGAATCGATTTCAAAGTGGAAACAAATGGTTCCACAGGAATCAAAAATGGTTTAACCGCCGCAGAAATTGATGAGGCGGATGCCATTATCGTTGCGGCCGATAAGCAGGTTGAAATGAATCGTTTTAATGGAAAACATGTCATTATTGTCCCTGTTGCCCATGGGATCCGGAAGACCGAGGAACTGTTAACCAGAGCCGTGAATCAGGATGCACCTGTTTACAATGGAACTGGAAATGATAAAAATGATGAAGGTGAATCAGCTAAAGGAGGATTGGGGATTTACAAGCACTTAATGAATGGCGTAAGTAATATGCTTCCATTTGTCGTCGGGGGCGGAATCTTGATTGCGCTTTCTTTCTTTTTTGGAATCGAGGCAGCCGATCCGGCAAATCCGAATTATAATCCCATTGCCAAAGCATTAAGTGATATTGGCGGGGGAAATGGTGCCTTCTTCTTACTTGTCCCAATACTCGCTGGATTCATTGCATCAAGTATAGCCGACCGTCCAGGTTTTGCCCCTGGTATGGTAGGGGGATTATTGGCAGCACAGGCTAATGCCGGTTTTCTTGGCGGACTGATCGCCGGTTTCCTTGCAGGTTATGTCGTCTTACTATTAAGAAAATTGTTTTCCAAATTACCGCAAACACTTGATGGCATTAAACCGGTTTTACTCTATCCTGTATTCGGGATGTTAATTACAGGGTTTATCATGATATTTCTCGTAAATGAACCAGTAACTGCAATTAACACGGGCCTGACCAATTGGCTGCAGGGCTTATCCGGCACGAACGCAATATTCCTCGGCTTGATTCTTGGGGGTATGATGGCTGTGGATATGGGTGGCCCCTTAAATAAAGCGGCATTCACTTTTGGGATTGCAGCCATTGAAGCATCAAGTTTCGGACCGCATGCTGCAGTTATGGCCGGTGGAATGGTTCCTCCTCTTGGAATCGCACTTGCAACTACATTCTTTAAAAGTAAATTCAGTGAAATGGAAAGGAAATCCGGCTTCACTAATTACTTCATGGGTGCTTCGTTCATTACAGAGGGGGCCATTCCTTTTGCGGCGGCGGATCCATTGCGGGTTATTGTGAGCAGTGTTATTGGGTCAGCTACGGCAGGGGCGCTGTCAATGGCTTTTAGTGTAACATTGCCAGCGCCGCATGGGGGTATATTCGTCATCCCCCTAGTCAACCATCCTTTCCGTTATTTGCTGGCGATTTTAATAGGAGCCCTCATTACCGCTTTAATATTGGGATTCTGGAAAAAGAAACAAAAATAAATATACTGCAAAAGCGGGTCCGAGATAAATGGACCCGCTTTTTATCATTTCCATTCCAATATTTCGATCCGGTTGCCGAAGGGATCGGATAAATATATACGGTTCGCACCGGGCAACCTCCCGTCTTCAATAAAAGAAATATGCGTAGTCATTAAATGTTGTATAAATTCGGTGAGATTTTCAACTTCAAGTGCTGGATGCGCTTTTCTTGCGGGAATGAAATGATCCTCCGTTCCGACATGAATCTTGATCGATCCCGATTTGAACCATAACCCGCCATTGGAACTTAATGACGAAGGCTTTTTCACTTCCCGGAACATTAGTATCTCAGTGAAAAACTTTCTTGATTGGTCCTCGGTATTTTTAGGAGATGCTAATTGGTAATGGTCGATTGACTTAAAAATGAAGTTCATCTTGCAACTCCTTCCAATTCCTTATATATCCAATTTTAAAGTGAAAGATCATTAAGGATAGATTATTTTTTAAATTGTCATTGATAAGATTTCCTTATGTTTAAGTCGTGAATGGTTTAAGAAAGCTTGAATTTTTATGTTTATGGGTAAAGAAGTATTAAAATGAACAAAAGGAGTGAATGTACATGCTGAAGAAAAATACCTTAAAAACGGTGAAAAGGGATGATATGATAGATGTTACGACAGAAGTACAGGCATTCATCATGGAAAAGGGGATTCAAGAGGGGGTAGCTCTTATATATTGTCCACATACGACTGCAGGGATCACGATCAATGAAAATGCTGACCCCGATGTCAAAAAGGATATATTAAGAAGACTGGATGAGCAATACCCATGGAATCATACATTGGATTTACATATGGAAGGAAACACGGCTGCCCATTTGAAATCAAGTACGGTTGGTTCTTCACAACAGGTGATCATCCATAAAGGGAGCTTAGTCCTTGGTACTTGGCAGGGTGTGTATTTTTGTGAATTCGATGGTCCCAGAGAAAGGCAATATTTTATTAAATTATGTGTCGACCAGTAAAATGGAAGGTACAGCATGGATGAAGTGGGAGGAAGCGGATTGGATGATGTTCGGATTGAAGGAAGCAAAGTCATATTGAGAAATGTTAAACAAGCCGATTTAAAAAGTTTATGGAGCCTGAAATATGGCGAAACCGATCCGGAATGGAAAAAGTGGGATGCACCTTATCTCCCTCTTGAACTCATTGATTTCCATACGTTTATCGATAAAGAAACGAAGCATAAAACCTATGATGAGAAAATCGGGGCTTACTCCGAGCTATTAATGGAAAAAAACGATCAAATAATTGGATCTGTTGTATATTACTGGGAACATGAACCTTCACGCTGGCTTGAAATCGGGATTACCATTTTCGATCCCAAGTATTGGAATGGCGGTCATGGAACAGAAGCATTAATGATGTTCATTGGGTATTTATTCGAAAACCTGGAGATTGAGCGGGTTGGACTTACAACTTGGTCAGGTAATGAACGTATGATTGCAGTTGGAAAAAAGGTGGGCATGCAAGTAGAGGGAAGAATGAGAAAATGCCGCTATCATGATGGTTATTATTATGATTCAATCAGAATGGGAATGCTGCGGGAAGAGTGGGAATCATTAAAATTTTGAAGGTAAATGGAACCGAGAAAATTTTTCCTTCATTTCCTTGGAAAAAATTTAGCACTGTTTTCTCCCATATGGTCTGTTATCCTAGGAAGGTGCTTAACGAGGAGGTAACAGGATGAAATTATCAGTATTAATATCCGTGATAATGACTCTAAGTGTCATCGTACTTGGTATAGCTTTTCCTAAGGGAACGACAAGTAAAGCTTCTGATGGGGCAACCAAACATGTCATTAAACAAGGTGAATCGATATGGGATATCGCAAAGCAGCACGGTGTTCCGATCGGTAAGTTAAAAGAAGTCAATCATAACGTAAATAATGTTGCCGAACCTGGTAAAACATTGATTATTCCGCATGTAATGAATGATAAAGATAAAGAATTATTAGCAAGGCTTGTGCATGCAGAAGCAAAAGGGGAACCATACAGAGGAAAGGTCGAGGTGGCGGGAGTTGTTTTGAATCGCCTTGATAGCAATGAATTCCCTGATACGGTCCGGGAAGTGATTTATCAAAAAAACCAATTCTCGCCTGTTGGTGATGGCAGTATTAACAAACCGGCAGGAAATGATGCAAAGAGAGCTGTCAATGAAGCATTGGCTATTCATGGCTACACAAATGATGCCTTGTATTTTTGGAATCCCAGTATTTCGGACAGCGAATGGATGAAACAATTAGAAGTAATAAAAATTATCGGCGGACACCATTTTGCCATATAAACTGCATCTCAAGAACCGGCTTTCCAAAAGGGGAGCCGGTTCTTTTATATTAGAATACCGTTAACCGATATCAGCCCACATTTCGCGGGGATTCAGTTCATAAATGCTGTTTTCGCGGTACATGATGCTTCCGATAATGAGTTCACGTCTTATCGTTGCGTAATCATCATGGAAAGACTGGATGAATTCATTCAGTTCTTTTTCTGGATATTTACGTCCCTTTTCCAGAAGGCTTCCAATATGATGAAGTACGATCATTTTCTTTTTTCTCTGTGCTGGTATGGTTTTTAGTCGACCATCTGGCGTAAAAAAGTTTTCAAGGATCTTTTTATGTTCTAAAATCAGCTTTTGATTATCCATTTTATTGGAGTCCCCCTTAGTTGAAACCATTTTAGGCAATGCTGACGAATAATGCTTCAGGACATCTTCATTCAAAAAATAATAGACCGTATTTTTTTCCCTCCGATCCTTCACTAAATTAATGTCTTTCAATTTCGATAAATGGTGTGAGATGGTCGGAGCCGTCAATTTTAGTATTCCCGCAAGTGCTTGTCCGTGTTTTGGACCGTTTGCCAGGATGGATATTATCCTGATCCTTGTCACATCACCAATCGTCTTGTGGAAAGCGACCAATTTTTCTAATTGCACTTTTATCCCCCTTTTTAATTAGATTATTATCTAATTAGATAATAATCTAATTAGTGGCAGTTAATCAAGTTACTATTCACTTTTCTATATTGCTTGGAAGATCTGATGTATACTTTAGGGAATACTAAAAAAAATAATCCGGAATTAAGGAGCTGTAACATGGCCAATACTCATGTATATACAAAAAAAGAAGAAGTGGTCAATGCGATAACCCACGGTGTCGGCGTTTTGTTGAGTATTGCCGCACTTGTGTTTTTAATCATATTCTCAGCCCAAACAGGATCGCCTTGGAATGTAGTCATTTCGGTCATATATGGTGTTTCCATGCTTCTTTTATACGTCTCTTCCACTTTAGTGCATAGTTTTCCAGAAGGTAAAACAAAGGATATATTTGAAATCTTTGATCATTCAGCCATATATATATTCATCGCAGGAACATACACGCCCATCATGCTTCTTGTGATCAAAGGGTCACTAGGCTGGACCCTGCTGGGTATCATTTGGGGAGTTGCAATCATTGGCGTCGTCTTCAAAGCTTTCTATGTGAAAAAATTCCTCTTCCTTTCGACGATCCTTTATATTGCCATGGGGTGGATGATCGTTATCGTTTGGGGACCACTTACAGCTACGATGCCTGCAGCGGGTATCCAGTTACTGATTGCAGGGGGATTGCTTTATACGTTTGGAGCCATCTTTTATGTTTGGCGCGGTTTTCCGTTCCATCACGCGGTTTGGCATGTATTCGTGCTTGGGGGAACTGCCACACACTTTTTTGCGGTATTGTTTTATATCCTTCCACAATGATCACTTGGCCGATTTGATGTATTTGAGAGAGTGGTTGAGGTTTTAAATGACGCCGATCAGGAAATAATTAAGGTATACAAACTAAAGGAGGAAAAAACTAATGAGAAGATCAATCAAAATATTATCAGTGCCGTTTGCCGCTATGCTTGTTTTGGCTGGATGCGGCGAAGAAAACGATGAAGTGAAAAACCCGCCGGTTCAGGAAAATGAAAATCAAGCGGAAAATAATCCTGAAACAGGTACGGATAATAATGAAAAACTGCCTTTCACATATAAGGATTTTCAATTAGAAGTGGATTATACCGGCAATGATAACGAATACGAAGCTGAATATGATACAATGGGAGCTCAAACAGAAGCTTCGATCGAGGACAAACTTAACAAACACGAAGTTCATGGTGATGAAGCAATGAAAGAATTGACCCCGATTCTAGAAAAATTGACATTCACTAAAGATTCAACAGATGAGGAAGTCATTCAAGAAGTGACAAAAGCTTTTAATTTGAAGGATGACTATCAAGAATTTGATTTAGAGGTCGTTTTCGAAGATAGTACGAAAAAAGAATATAAAGTGAATAATAAGTAACTAAAATACGTTACTATATTCCCCATATTCATATGTGCCGACAATAGTTGTCAAATTACTGTTCCTATAGTAAAATGATTACGGTTAGCAAAGGGGATAATATACATTTGCTATTCATATTCGGACTTATGGGGATAGGACCGCAATAAACACTTGCAAAAAAGATTCTTTTTTAAGAGTCTTTTTTTTTGCAGTGATC
This sequence comes from Peribacillus sp. 05N428, assembly GCF_056397085.1. NCBI lineage: Bacteria > Bacillati > Bacillota > Bacilli > Caryophanales > Bacillaceae > Peribacillus > Peribacillus sp. 05N428. Next base: position 84,737 of record NZ_JBFTMS010000019.1, read on the forward strand.
TGGAAGTTGAATATAGAAGAAAAGAGAGGATACCACAAGCGGTACCCTCTCTTTCATTTACCCATCATTGGGAAATTGGTGCATTTTTTTTAGGCAGCATATTAGCCGACGCTAACCTTGAACGGATCGTGATGCCAAGCCAAGATGCAAGGAATGCCTTTAAAACGCCTACGATTATAAATGGTGCAAAACCGCTGGCAAATGCCACTGGCCAAGATAATGAACTCATATATTTTAACCAAACCGTACCGATTATTAAAGTAATTATCATCCCGATTGTATTTGCAACGAAAGCCATTGCAACTGAGAAACGGGTTTTTTCCAATATCAGACCCGTTATATATACTGTCGGGATATAGGATAATAAATAACCGCCAGTCGGACCGAATATCTTAGCTAGTCCCCCAGACATTTCAGCGAAAACCGGTACTCCCGCTGCCCCTATGAACAAGTATAATAAAACGGAAGAGGTTCCATAACGTGAACCCAGTATCGTTGCTGCCAGTCCAACAGCTAGAGTCTGTCCTGTAATCGGAACTAAGGGCAGTGGTATTGTAATTTGGGCAAGTATTCCTATAAGTGCTGCAAATAATGCTGTAACCATCATCATTCTTAACTTCTCATGACGCTCCTTCATCGTGCTTCCTCCCTTTATGTAAACCTTGTGTTATAACGAGTTGACATATAAAGAATTTTAATATGTTAAGTAAACACTGTCAATGGTATTATGCATTTTATTTCAATAATGGTCCTAGAGAATACAGGGTTTTCCAAGGCTAAATTCAAAACTTGGAAAATAAATGAAACTTTTTGAATGCATCATTCGTATGAATGGTAAGTGAAGTAAATGGAGGGGATTATAACCATATATTAATAATGCTGGTAAAACACTTATCCTGGGCCATTAAAGCAGTATGCGGCTTGGAAAAATCGAATTTAAAGGATGAAAGAGATGGAGTTATTCGGAGTTCCATTAGAAACTGTCTATTTATACGGATTAATTATATTCGGGGGGGTAACATTCTTATTTATCTTGTTTAATGATATATTTTCCGGCCTTGAATTACCTGATATATTTAATCCTACGCTCATTTTTAGCTTTTTGACCGTGTTTTTTGCAAGTGGTTTTTTGCTTGAATCGCTTTCAGGGCTTAATGCTGGATTGTGTGCCGGCATTTCCCTCATCATCTCATTTACCATCGTCACTTTACTGAATGTATTTGTTTTGATTCCCATTTCATCAGCGGAAGAAAGTTTGACATTTCATGATAATGACCTGAGAGGAAGGGTCGGCAGGGTTCTCACATCAATCCCTGTTGACGGGTTTGGGGAAGTCCTGATAGAAAGCATCAGTGGAAGCATCGCAAAAACTGCGGCCAGCTATAAGAATGAAGGAATTGTTTCGGATACAAAGGTCTTGATCATCGAAGTGAAAAATGGGGTTGTCTATGTTATGCCCCACCAGGATTGAAAAAAAAGAGTAGGAGGTAAGGTATGTTTGATTTGATTTGGATCGTTGTCGCCATTGTTGCAGTTTTACTTATCGCACTTATTGCTGTCTTTGTTACGAAATATCGCACGGCTGGTCCCGATGAGGCATTGATCGTGACCGGAAGCTACTTAGGAAGCAAAAATGTTCACATCGACGAATCAGGAAATAAAATTAAAATCGTCCGCGGCGGGGGAGCTTTCGTTCTCCCGGTATTCCAGCAAGCGGAACCACTAAGCTTATTGTCAAGCAAGCTTGAGGTTTCAACTCCGGAAGTATACACAGAACAGGGAGTTCCTGTCATGGCAGATGGTGTATCGATCATCAAGATTGGCGGTTCAATCACCGATATAGCCACAGCTGCAGAGCAATTCCTTGGTAAATCGAAAGATGACCGTGAACAGGAAGCGCGGGAAGTATTGGAAGGGCATCTTCGCTCCATCCTTGGTTCGATGACCGTCGAGGAAATTTATAAAAACCGTGAAAAGTTTTCCCAGGAAGTACAGAGGGTTGCCTCGCAGGACTTAGCTAAAATGGGACTCATTATCGTATCGTTCACGATTAAAGATGTTCGGGATAAAAATGGATATCTTGAGTCGCTCGGAAAGCCAAGGATTGCACAGGTGAAGAGGGATGCCGATATAGCTACCGCCGATGCAGAGAAAGAAACGCGAATCAAGCGAGCCGAAGCTTCGAAGGAAGCGCAGCGTGCCGAACTTGAAAGGGCAACTGAAATAGCCGAAGCCGAAAAAATCAATAAGCTAAAGGTTGCGGAATTCCGTCGTGAGCAGGATATTGCCAAGGCACGGGCTGACCAAGCTTACGATCTTGAAACGGCTAGATCTAAACAAGATGTAACAGAACAGGAAATGCAAATCAGGATCATTGAACGTCAGAAGCAAATTGAGCTGGAGGAAAAAGAAATCCTTCGCCGTGAAAAGCAATATGATTCAGAAGTGAAGAAAAAGGCCGATGCCGACCGTTATGCGGTAGAGCAGGCAGCCTCCGCTAACAAGATGAAACAGATTACAGAAGCGGATGCCGATAAGTATAAAATTGAAGCCATGGCGAAAGCGGAAGCGGAACGTGTTCGCATGGACGGTCTTGCTAAAGCGGACGCCCAAAGGGCACAAGGTACGACAGAAGCGGAAATCATCCGGTTAAAAGGGGTAGCAGAAGCAGAAGCCAAGCAGAAAATAGCTGAAGCTTTTGAACAGTTCGGGCAAGCCGCTGTAATGGACATGATTTTGAAAATGCTGCCCGAATATGCAAAACAAGTGGCAAGCCCGCTTAGTAATATCGACAAGATCACTGTAGTGGACACAGGCGGAAGCGGTGCGAATGGCGGGGCTAATAAAGTGACTGGATATGCAACGGATTTAATGGCAACCTTGCAGGAGTCATTAAAAGCATCTTCGGGAATTGACGTCAAAGACTTGCTTGAGAATTTCTCAGGAAAGCGAAATTTACCATTCACCACCATCAGCCAGGAGAATGTCGAAGCGAACATGAATATGGCAGCAAGCAAGGAAGAGTAACGATTGAAAATACATGGTAAATCCTACTGTTCAACACGAAATTAAAGCTGATGTATTACCAATACAGATAGGTTATTGGACTTACTTATAGAGAATAAACCAACAGGGATCCATTTTCATTCAGTAATACTCAATTGACTAATAAAATTGATTAAATGAAAAAGTTGAAATAGAACAAAAGATTCGAAGAATAAATTAAAATAAACAACCAAGATGATTGGTTGTTTATTTTTTGCTTTTTAATAAGGCCTAAATTGTTTTTTTAGTTTTCGCTATTACTTAATGTTTGAAACCGATATTTGGATGTACTTAATACTTAAACTTAGTAACGTATTTAAAGACAAGTCTTTTCTTTAAACCTATTTAGTCAACGTATTTAAATCAACATATGCAGAGAAATCTCGTTTTGTTTTTGCTAGGTAGGATGCTTTGTTGAATGCAAAATCATACATTTTATCGACAAAATAAGATTCATCATCGTAAATGACACTATCAGCAATATAATATTCACAATATGGTGGACATCTTGAAGGTGCACTCCTGGCAGCTGATCAGGCAGTTTTTGAAATCACTAATCTAAAAAAACAGACCTTAATAAAGGTAACTTAACATTCTATTAAACAATTAACTATTTTATTTTTTATCTTATTTTCAAAAATTCCATTACTAAACTGTAGGAGCTAATAGGTGATGAAAATTATGAAAGCTATACAGATTCCGTCTAAAGGCGAATGAATTATCTGTATTAGAAGCAGCACCACTTATGTGTGCTGGTGAAACAACGTTTAGTGCATTAAGAAACAGCAAAGCTCGGCCTGGCTATCGTGTATGTCTCCAATAATCTATAATAAATATTTTTTAATTATTTGTTAAATTCTGAATTATTTGTTGAAATATATATTGGAAGGTGTTTTAATAAATGTAAGAATATAACTTATCGGATATGTGATGTCTGAAAGGATAGAGGATGGGTGTGTAAATATGGGGAAAATATTCACCAAGAAAGTATCGGAAACAGTCGAAGAAGAAATAGAGAAGATGATTGAGTCTGGCAAATTCCAGTCAGGTGAAAAGCTACCTTCCGTTAGGGAATTATGTGATTTATTCGGTGTTGGACGTTCCGCTGTCCGAGATGCAATCACAACACTTAAAGGAAAAGGTACTGTTTACGTGAAACAAGGGGAAGGTACATACATTTGCGAATTTGATTCCGCAAAATTGTTTACCAACCATATGTTAATCCCCAGCTGTGAAGACATAAAAGACTTATTTCAAGTCAGGAAAATATTGGAGACAGGCATTGCGGAAATGGCTGCTTCCAATCGGTCGGTACAAGATTTGGTACGTATGGAAGAAATCCTTTCAAACCTCTGTATCAATGGCTGGGAAGGGGACTACCACTTTCATATGGCGATTGCTAATGCGACAGGAAACAAAAGCCTGATCCAATTAGTGCAAACCATTTCAACCACCATGAAGAAGGCAATGATTGATTTTCACAGGTATATTCAAGAGAATGAGAACATCGTAAAAACGATGGATGAACAACATGATAAAATCTATGAATCAATAAAGATGGGGAACCCTATAAAAGCTAATCAGTCGATGATTAACCACTTACAATATGTTGAAGAAATTTTGCAAAACAATATTTTACAAAAGGTATGAAGTTTAAAATGTTTTTTTTGCAACAATATAGAAACGATGTTAGTTATTACGAAACAAAAAGGAGGCGTGGGTTTTGATCGTAGCGGATCTTCTATCAGATTTAAAGTCATTTTTACCTGATGTGCAAATAGTTGATGGGAAAAACCAAAGGCATCTACTTGGGAATGGTGGTCAGGTATCTGTTTACCCGAAAACAGAGGGAGAAATAGCAAGTATTTTAAAGTATGCAAACGATAAAGGGAAAAAAATAACGGTGGTAGGAGGCGGAACCAAGAGAGGTTTTGGAGGATTGATTGAAACAGCTGATATCTTACTCTCATTATCGAAATATAAAGGAATTGTCAAACATACTGTAGGAGATATGACATTAACGGTTAAAGCAGGTACTTCATTTAAAGAATTGCAAGAATATTTGGCACAACATAATCAGAAGGTTTCGCTGGACCCTGTATGGCCTGAAGATGCGACAATTGGCGGAATCATTGCTTCAAATGAAAGCGGTCCCAAAAGATTGGGTTATGGTTCTTCCAGAGATGTGGTAATAGGACTTCGCTTGGTTTACCCGGATGGCAGTATCATAAGAGCTGGGGGAAATGTAGTAAAGAATGTTGCTGGGTACGATATGAACAAACTTTTTATAGGATCGATGGGTACACTTGGTATTTTATCTGAAGTGACTTTGAAGCTTAGACCAATACCAAAGTACGAAAGCCTTGGACTGTTAGTGTTTCCCAATGGAAATCTCGAAGAAGTTCGGTCACTAGCAGTTAAGTTGTTGGATTCAGTGATGGAACCAATCGCTTTGGAACTGCTAAATCCTGCTTTATCGGAAAGGTTAACGGGTCAAAACGTTTATACCTTAGCAATTTCATTTGAAGATGTGGAGAGCTCTGTTCATTACCAGGAGGATTTTGTAAAGAACATCCAACCTTCTAACGCAAAAATGACAGTGCTTTCACAAAATCAGGCACAAGCTTTTTGGGAAAAATTTTATTCGATTTCTCCAAATGGGGCAACACTTGCTAGTGGAAATCAGATAGAAGCGGCATTGAAAATAGGCGTTGTTAACCTAGATGTTTTGAAGGTCATTAAAGAAAGCCACATTTTACATCACTCTAGTACTCTTACAGTAGAAGCACATGGTGGACTAGGTCATGGAATATGCCAGGTTAACCTAAAGGGAACTGAAGATGAAGAATTAACACAGGTAATATTAAAGCTCAGAAAATCCGTCGAAGCATTGGGTGGTTATGTGATTGCGAAGCATCTGCCTTTAACGCTCCGTCAGCAAATAGATGTATGGGGTGAAAAACCATCACATTTCTTCTTGTTAGAAGGAATTAAAACAAAGATCGATCCTAATAGAGTACTTAATAATAAAAGATTCGTGGGAGGGATTTAATAGTGAGTCTGAGAGAAGTAGATATAAATCAAGATCCATCATGTACATCCAATATCTTAAGCAACTATCTATGGAGTGATAAGCCTGATGAAAACAAATGGGCAGATTGCGTACATTGTGGTATGTGTTTGGAATCCTGCCCAACATATGAGCTAACAGGCCAGGAACAGCATTCTCCCCGTGGGCGTGTTCATCTTATCAAATCAGTAGCAGAAGGAAAGCTCGAGGTGAACGAGCAATTCATGGATCCTGTTTTTGCTTGTCTTGACTGTCGTGCATGTACCACTGCTTGTCCAGCGAATGTAGATGTCGGAGGATTAATTGAAGAGGCTCGCGGACAAATTCGACAGGCGATTCCATTGACAGGAGTGAAAGGAAAAGTAAGTAGATTAGTACTTGAAGGAATGTTCCCACATCAAAACAGACTGAATACAGTGGGGAGTTTATTAAAGTTCTATCAGAAGAGCGGATTGCAGAAAGTGGTTCGCAAAATAGGGTTAATGAATATTATGCCACAGCATTTAATTGAGATGGAAGCAATTATGCCTGAAATTAAAGAGCCTGTACGCAAAAAATACAAAAATGAAAAAGTGATCAAAGCATTAGGAAAAACTAAAGCAGAAGTGGCGTTTATGACAGGTTGCGTGATGGACGTTATGTTCAGTGATATTAATCAGTCCACGATTAATGTTTTAACACGAAACGGAAATGATGTGACAATTCCGCAAAACCAAACTTGCTGTGGAGCCTTACATGTTCATGCCGGTGACCGTGAAACTGGAAGAAAGCTGGCGAAACAGAATATCGAAGCGTTTAAGGATGCTGATAAAGTCATCGTTAACGCAGCAGGATGCGGCTGTATGCTTCAGGAATATGCTGAATTGTTTCGGGAAGAGCCTGAATGGCATGATAAAGCTGAAAAATTTTCCGCTAAGGTCGAGGACATCTCTAAATATATTCATGAAACAGGCTATGAAATACCAAAAGCTGAATTGAACACTCGTATCACATATCATGACGCATGCCATTTAGCACATGGTCAAGGAATTCGCCAGGAACCGAGAGACCTTCTTGTTAGTATTCCAGGAGTTGAAATGGTACATATGCCAAACGCTGATCGCTGCTGTGGAAGTGCAGGTATATATAACATCACTAATCCGGAAATGGCCGGTGCCGTGCTAGAAAGCAAAATGCAAAATGTGCCAGGCGATGTTGAGATGATTTCAATGGGTAACCCAGGATGTATGCTTCAGATGGCAATGGGGGTACAGAAATATGGTAGAAATCAAAAAGTCGTCCATACAATTCAGCTTCTGGATTGGGCTTATCAAAAAGAGGATGATCTAAAGGGGGGACAGTAAATGGCACCGAAAAAAATAAAATCGAATGATCGACATATAAAGAATTTAGAGGCTATTGTTGGCGACGCCAATTCAATTCTATTTCACAAAGAGGATCTGCTTGCCTATGATAGCGATGGATTTACGCTTCATAGACACTTACCTAAAGCGGTTGTTTTTCCAAAAGATACTCAGGAAGTAGCCAAACTAGTTAAATATTGTTCCGAAAATAAACTGCCGTTCCTAGCCCGTGGCGCTGGAACTGGATTAAGCGGCGGTGCTATACCTTTAAATGAAGAAGTCATTATCAGTCTGGTCAGGATGAAGAAGCTATTAAGCGTTGATCTCGAAAATAGGCGTGCTGTTGTACAGCCTGGTTTTATCAATCTTAAACTCACGAACTCTATCTCTGATAAAGGATATTACTATGCTCCGGATCCTTCTAGCCAATATTGTTGTACAATTGGCGGAAATGTCGCAGAGAATGCTGGAGGGGCTCACTGTCTTAAGTATGGAGTAACCACGAATCACATTCTAGGGCTGGAAGTTGTACTTCCTAACGGGGAAATTATAGAAATGGGTGGAAATGGAATTCCTGATTCTCCTGGATATGATTTGCTCGGTCTGTTGACAGGGTCTGAAGGAACATTAGGCATTGTAACGAAAATCACTGTTCGTATATTGAAAAATCCGGAAGCGAAACAAACTGTTCTTGCTTATTTTGATAAAGTGGAGGACGGAAGTCAGGCCGTATCTGATATAATTTCAGCAGGAATCGTACCGGCAGCCCTTGAAATGATGGATAAAACAGCGATTGAAGGAGTGGAGGCGGCTGCTTTTCCAGTAGGTCATCCAAGTGATATTGAGGCTGTCCTACTCATTGAAGTGGATGGAATCTCATTAGGTATTGAAGAGCAAATTAATCACATTTTGGAAGTGTGTAAGTACAGAAATGTACTTGAAGTGAAGGTAGCACAGGATGAACTCGAAAGAGGTAGATGGTGGGCCAATCGTAAAACAGGATTTGGTGCCATGGGAGCCATTTCACCGGACTATTTAGTACAGGACGGTGTTATTCCACGAAGCAAATTGCCCGAGGTATTAAACAAAATCAATCGAATCAGCGAAGAATATGGTTTGCGAATCGCTAATATTTTCCACGCGGGTGATGGGAATTTACATCCACTTGTTCTTTTCGATGCCAGAATCCCTGGGGAAAGCGAAAAGGCCCTGGCAGCTGGTAGTGCCTGCTTAAAAGCATGTGCTGATGTTGGGGGGACGATTACAGGTGAACACGGAGTGGGGATTGAAAAAATAGAGGAAATGCGTTTCGTCTTTTCTGACGAAGAGATTATTGCACAAACAGATATTCGAGAAGTATTCAATCCTCATAACCTTTTAAATGCAGGGAAATTATTCCCGATGCCGGGACGCTGTGTTGAGATAAAAAGAGATTTAAAAGAAAAAGAAGCAGCTGCTATATCTTAAATATGTTTGTCTAGTAAGGCGCAGTCCATAAAACGGATGAAGCCAATTCATTTCGTGGCAAAGTCCTTTTGCTAAAGTTTAGAGATAAATATAAATTATTATAATATTATGAAATATTCGAATCCATATCAGGTATCGTGCCATCGTTTTTATACACAGATAAAGAAACATTGTTTTGTAAAAACAAATAGAGCAATTAGGATAATTACATCCTAGAGTGAACAAATTACTTTTTTCCAGAGAAGAATTATCTAAAATAAAATCTTGATTTACAAGGAGGAACTCATAGTGACAAAATATATTAAATCAGGGAATCTTCAAGTTGCAACGGAATTATTTGAATTTATTAATTCAGAAGCTCTACCAGGTAGTGAAGTGGATCGTGATCAGTTTTGGTCTGGTTTAGAAAATTTGATAAATGAATTAACTCCTAAAAATAAGGAATTATTGGCACATCGTGAAGAGATTCAAAATCAAATAAATGCTTGGTATCGAAAAAATAATAATGATTTTGATTTTGAAGAGTATAAATCATTTTTAAAAGAAATTGGATATCTTGAACCAGAGGCTGAAGATTTCAAGATCACCACTGAAGGTGTGGATGCCGAAGTAGCTATCCAAGCTGGACCGCAACTGGTTGTTCCAGTTAATAATGCTCGTTATGCAATCAATGCCGCCAACGCCCGCTGGGGAAGCCTTTATGACGCACTTTATGGTACAGATGCAATCAGTGAAGAAGATGGTGCACATCGAGAAGGTGGCTACAACCCAGTTCGTGGTGCTAAGGTTATTGAGTTTGGAAGAGAGTTTCTTGACCAAGCAGCTCCATTAAGGGAAGCTTCTCATAAAGATGCTGTAAAATACACAATTGAGTCTGGAAAGCTGAATGTTGCACTCCGGAATGGAGAAACGACAGGACTTGAGGACGAATCGAAATTAACTGGCTATCAAGGACAACCACAAAACCCAAGTGCTGTACTTTTGAAAAATAATGGCCTGCACTTTGAAATTCAATTCAATTTCAGTCATCCAATCGGAAAAACTGACGAGGCTGGCGTTAAAGATATTCTATTAGAAGCAGCAGTAACGACGATTATGGACTGTGAAGATTCAGTAACTGCGGTAGATGCCGAGGATAAAGTTCTAGTTTACCGTAACTGGTTAGGATTAATGAAAGGAGATTTATCTGCTACCTTCATAAAAGGCAATAAATCAACGACAAGAACTCTTAATCCTAATCGCATTTATTTGACCCCGACTGGAGAAGAATTGTCTTTGTCAGGTCGTTCACTTTTGTTTGTTCGTAATGTAGGTCATTTAATGACGAATAATGCAATCTTAGATCAAAATGGGGAGGAAATCCAAGAGGGAATTTTAGATGCAATCATCACTAGTCTTCTTGGAAAACATACTCTTTTAGGAAACGGCCCATACCAAAACACATCCGAAGGATCCATTTACATCGTTAAACCTAAAATGCATGGATCAAAAGAGGTCGCTTTTGCCAACCATCTATTTGATCAAGTAGAGGAATTGCTCGGTCTAAAACGGAATACTCTAAAAATTGGTGTTATGGATGAGGAGCGCCGCACATCTTTAAACTTAAAAGCTTGCATAAGCGAAGTTAAGGAACGGGTAGTATTCATAAATACCGGATTTTTAGACCGTACTGGTGATGAAATCCATACCTCTATGGAAGCGGGAGCAATGATTCGAAAAAGTGAAATGAAATCATCCACTTGGTTGCAAGCCTATGAAAAATCGAATGTTAATACAGGCCTTGTAAGCGGCTTCCAGGGGCGTGCCCAGATTGGAAAGGGTATGTGGGCTATGCCGGACTTGATGGATGAAATGTTAAAACAAAAGATTGGACATGTAAAAACAGGTGCAACTACGGCGTGGGTTCCATCACCTACTGCAGCTACATTGCATGCACTGCACTACCATCAAGTTGATGTAACGAAGGTCCAAAATGAAAAGATCAGTGAATCTAGAGACTTGAGGGATGAAATTTTACAATTCCCAGTTGCGAAACATTCTAATTGGAGCCCGGAGGAAATACAGGAAGAGATTAATAACAATGCTCAAACTATGCTAGGTTATGTTGTTCGCTGGGTGGACCAGGGAGTTGGTTGCTCGAAAGTACCTGATATCAACGACGTGGGACTAATGGAAGATCGTGCGACCTTACGTATATCCAGCCAACACATGGCGAACTGGCTACACCACGGTATCATAACAAAGGAACAAGTGCTAGAGACGCTTCAGCGTATGGCTAAAGTAGTAGACGAACAAAATGCTGGAGACGCTGCATATCGCTCAATTTCTGCGAATTTTGACGATTCGGTGGCATTTCAAGCTGCATGTGACCTGATTTTTGAAGGTTATAATCAGCCAAGTGGCTACACTGAGCCAATATTGCATCGTCGCCGCATTGAAGCAAAAGCAAAGTTTGCTATAAAACAATAAACAACTAGGGGACATTCTATTTTTTACAACGTCACGATTTACAATGTAAAGAGTATATTGCTAATTTAATTGAAGTACTGCAGTTTCAACAACTAACTTTCATTATTAAATAGTGATAACAGATTAGGGGAGTTGAAGCTATGAAAGACCTTCGGGAAAAAGCACTAGACCTTCATATGAGTACTAAAGGGAAAATAAATGTAAATGTAAAGTAGCTGTAGAAATTTCCAGGGATTTTTAAAGGGGCACTTCAGGTGTTCGCTTCTGAAATTAATGAGTAAATGAAAGTGGCAGCGGTTTATGCAATTGCAAACTTAATTCAGCCGCAAGAACTGACACATGATTATGTAATACCAAATGCTTTCGACAACCGAGTAGTAGAATCTGTCGCCAATGCTGTAGCAGAGGCAGCAATACAGTCTGGTGTTGCGAGAAAAAAAACCGAAATAGAAGTCTGAGAGGAGCAATAAAACAATGAAGTTTACTAGGTTTATAGCTAATTCTTCCATTCATACAGGTGTTATAGAAAAAGGTATAATAAGAGTAATTAAGGGCGATATTTTTGGTGCTTGGGAGTATACAGGCCAAACATTTTCTCAGGGTGAAGTTAAGTCTATTGCACCCCTAGAACCAAATCAAATCATTGGAATCGGTGCAAACTTCGTTTCAAATGTGGAGGATCTTCCGGAACAGCTCCCGGAAATTCCAGTATTCTTCTTTAAGCCAACTTCATCAGTGATTGGACCTGAAGATGAAATTATCATTCCAGAGGGTATCAAGGAAGTAAAGTTTGAATCCGAATTAGCGATTGTCATTGGGAAAGAGGCAAAAAATGTGCCTGAATCCGACGTACTGGATTATGTTTTTGGATACACAGTTGGAAATGACGTAACAGCACCTCAGTTTTTCCACCAGGATGGCCACTGGACAATTGGTAAATCATTTGACACGTTCACTCCATTAGGTCCTGTTATTGAAACCATACTTGATCCTTTTAATGTAAAGGTCAAAGCAAAACTGAACGATGTTGAAAAACAAAACAGTTCAACTGAACTGATGATTATTCCAATTCGCAGAATGGTTTCCTATCTGACGAAAGTTATGACACTTAAACCGGGAGATGTAATTTTAACAGGTAGTCCTGTTGGAGCAGAGTTGGTCGGCGCAGGCGACGTTATAGAATGTGAAATAAAGGAAATTGGAATTCTTCGAAATACATTTGTTACGGCTAAAGAAGGTGCAAGAGCGTATTAGGTACGGTTAAAAATTTTTAGAGGTTAGTTCCAAATTGCTGGAATCAATTGATTTGAGATCGGAAGCAAGGCAATACTTGCAAGAACTGGAGAATACCACAAATAAGGTTATCCATCTAGTTGTTTATGACCAAGGTGAAGTGGTGTATATTGAAAAGTTAGAAGGAAACGAAACTCTGCGAATGCACGCTAAAGTTGGAAAACGAGAACCCATGCATTGTACTTCAGTCGGCAAAGCAATTCTTGCTTATTTGCCATCTAATGTCGTGCTTAACATTCTTGAGCAAAAGGGAATGCCAATGCATACTGACAAAACGATTACGAATAAAGATGATTTCCTTCAAGAACTCATTCAGGTTAGAATTAAAGGCTGTGCATTGGATCTAGAAGAAAATGAATACGGAATTACTTGTATTGCCGTTCCTATTTTCGTTCATTCGGGGAAAGTCATTGCTGCTGTCATCATATCTGGTCCAACAAGGCTTGGAATTCAAAGTGGAATTACTTTCCAATATATTTTTAGAATTTTTTTTCAAAGAAAATTTGCCCGATATATCTTTTTTTCAAAATAATCGGGCAAATTTTGATATTGGTTTTAAAATTTTACCAATAATTTGTATAATTAAAATAGGATTAGTGATTGTTATATAACAACTACTTATATAGTTACTAAACATAGTGTTTTTTCGCAAACTTACAGAAACATTGTTTCTTAATACGAAACAGAAAGGGGGAATTGTCTTATAGAGTGTTATCATGCCGATAGAAAGTGTTAAGGGAAATATTATGTAGAGAAGACAGCAGATTTCCTAGCGTTTTTCTTTTTGTATATCTCACCCTTAGTCGCAATAAACCTTTAGTAACTAAAGGTTTAAAGTACTTTATAGTCCCTTTACCGGACAAGCACTATTATGATTTTATCATTACGCAACCAAGATAAAATCACAAACATCCGGACTTTACAACACGAAAAAATTGAATATTTTCAGTGGATTCAAATTTTTTTTCACTTTCTTGTAAATTAGAGCAGAAGAAATGGTAGCATATTTTAATAAAAATATGTAAGCGGTTACTTTTAGGGACTATAAATTGGAGGGTACAATATGACATATACACAAAACTTTACAGTGGTAGGAGATAGCCTCGCTTTATCCGCTATCGTGGCAGTAATTCCAATACTTTATTTCTTCTGGGCATTGGCAGTGAAGAGAATGAAAGGGTATCTGGCAGGGCTCACGACGCTATTAATTGCTTTGATGTTGGCGGTTATTGCATTTGGAATGCCAACACAAATGGCGATTATGTCTGCTACACACGGGGCAGTATACGGGGTTTTGCCTATTGGTTGGATCATTATCAGTTCAGTTTTCCTTTATAAATTAACCGTAAAAACAGGACAATTTGATATTATTCGTAATTCAGTTGTTTCACTTACGGAAGACCGTCGTCTTCAGGCACTATTGGTAGCGTTCTCATTTGGGGCATTTCTTGAAGGAGCCGCTGGTTTCGGTGCGCCTGTTGCCATTTCTGCTGCACTTCTTGTTGGTCTTGGATTCAATCCTTTATATGCAGCTGGCTTGTGTTTAATTGCCAATACAGCACCGGTTGCATTTGGTGCAATAGGAGCACCAATTATTGCGCTTGAGGGACCTACCGGAATTTCTGCGATGGAGATTTCAAAAATGGTTGGTCGCCAATTACCGTTTTTATCTGTAGTCATACCATTTTATTTAATCGTGATTATGGCAGGCTTTAAAAAAGCCTTCGAAGTCATGCCTGCAATTTTAGTAACTGGTATTACTTTTGCTGTAACACAATTCTTAAGCTCTAACTTCCTTGGACCAGAACTTCCGGATATTTTATCGGCTCTTGTTTCATTACTTGCTTTAGCAGTTTTCCTTAAATTTTGGAAACCGAAAACCATCTTCCGTTTTTCAGCCGAACAAGAAATGGCTGCAACACTTGCTGTAAATGAACCTACTGGCCACAAGCTAACTTATACCGGCGGACAAATTTTTAAAGCGTGGTCACCATTCCTGGTTTTAACGGGAGTAATCTCCCTTTGGGGAATTCCAACCATAAAGCAGGCACTAACAGGACACTATGAAGGAACAAATGTTGTTTTATCAATGATTAATTCTATAGGGCATGCATTTTCGTTTATACCTAACGTTCCATTATTAAATAATAAGATTATAAACGCTGCGGGAGAAGCGATACCTGCCTTTTACAAGCTGGAATTGCTAGGTGCTGCTGGTACAGCGGTTCTGATTGCAGCAATCATTACGAAATATATTGTAAAAATTTCTTGGAAGGGTTGGATAGTTACATTCGGTGAAACACTAAACGAACTTAAATTTCCCATTATCACAATCGCTTCTGTTGTAGGATACGCTTATGTAACAAACTCTTCAGGAATGAGCACATCTATGGGGATGGTATTGGCGAAAACAGGATTTTTATTCCCTTTCTTCTCTCCTATACTAGGGTGGCTAGGAGTGTTCATTACTGGTTCTGATACTTCAGCCAACTTACTATTCGGTAACATGCAAAAAGTTACAGCTACTTCAATAGGCATGGATCCGGTGCTCGCAGTGGCAGCGAACTCTTCAGGCGGAGTTACCGGAAAGATGATTTCGCCTCAATCAATTGCAGTAGCTTGCGCCGCAGTAGGCCTAGCAGGGAAAGAATCTGATTTGTTTCGATTCACTATAAAGCATAGTATTATACTGGTGATTATTGTTGGAATCATGACATATTTGCAGAATGGGGTGTTATCCTGGATGATTCCTTAAGTAAGATTGCAAAGCAAATATCTTTATTTAGAGTCAATATGAGATCAATATGAGTTGATAAAAATAAGAAAAACACCATTTAAAAGTCGCAAGTTTGTCAAACGACTTTTAAATGGTGTTTTTTCATTGGAAAAGAAAGATAGCTACGCATGAAGTTGATGGCGCACTTATAGAATTAAATCCAAGAAGATATAATGTCCCACCTCTTGTTGAACACCATATGATTAATAAAACTAATTTTTATGTAGAATTTATAGTTACTTCTGCCAAAAAGTTGGGGCAATAGAGTTTCGCCCTAAAGGTTTATATCCAGTATTCTCCTTTTGGAGGAACTTTTTAAATATACATCTCTGTGATTGTTTCACGCTTTTAAATAAAGTCACGGTGTTTATAAAAAAGATAGATACAGGCTCAAAGGCGCTGAGTAGGCTTCCGGACCGCCAGCGAAAAGAGAGTGCTTGGAGAGGAAATTAACGTTCATTGTACAAACCATAAAAAGACTATAGACAACAGTCTGAACACCGCAAAATGCGGTGTTTTTATTTGTGAATTTTCTTTCATTTTATACAATAGCTATTCTAAAAAAGATTGAATGATGTAAATTCTATCTATGTCTCGTGTTGAAATATTACATATACTTCTTAATTACTTTTTAAAAAGTTCTACAATAGATGAAATTGAAGCCAAGCCCCCTTCTAATTAAGTGCCTCTCCGAAAATCTTAATAAAGAACAATTGATATCAATTTTGGAGGCTATCGAATGATCTAATCAATACAGCAATTGGCATCCAGTAAATGCTTCAGAATCAACAAGTAATTAACTAACAGAAAGGATGTTTCAGAGTTGACTAATGTTTTAATCCTTGGAGCAAACGGGTCACTTGCTCGTGTAGCTATTGATATGTTCCTTAAAGAAACTGACGCACAGTTGACGCTTTATATGCGAAATTCACGAAGACTAAGAAAAATCGATTCTAATCGTGTTCAGGTAATCGAAGGGGACGTTATAGACCTAGAAAAACTAAAAGAGGCTATGAATGGACAAGATGTTGTGTATGCCAATCTAGCTGGTAATTTAGAACAAATGGCGACAACGGTAGTGGAGGCAATGAATGCCACTGGGGTAAAGCGTTTGATTTGGATCAGTTCCATGGGAATTTATGATGAAGTCCCAGGTCAGAGATATAGCAGTATATTAGACCCTTATCGTAATTCGGCTGAAATCATTGAAGCCTCAGATCTTAATTATACGATTTTAAGACCCGGATGGTTTACCAATAAAGATGAAATTGATTACCAAATTACTCAGAAAGGCGAACCATTTAAAGGTCATGATATATCCAGAAAAAGTCTTGCAGACTTGATTGTTAAATTAGCAGTAACGCCTGGAATGGAAGTTCGAAACAGTTTAGGGGTAAGCAAACCCAGTTCATAAAAATATGAAATTGGAATGTAGATAGCCGTTTCCTTATAGGAAAACGTCTGTTTTAGTACAAGTTTGTGAACATGCGTACTTTATTGGAGGTCTAACAAACACTAAAGAAGCGGTCTGTTGAAGAACATTAAAAGTAGTAGAGCCTGTGTAAATTTTAGGAGGATAAATAATGAAAGAAGTTATTCTTTGGACCGGTGCCGGACAGATCGGCATGGCGATAGCAAGAAGAATCGGCTTTGGTAAGAAAATTATTATTGGTGATAAGAACCTAGATAATGCCAAGGCTATTGCAAAAATTATGGAAGAAGCCGGATTTGATGTGGTGCCTGTCGAAACGGACATTTCTTCCAGAGAATCTATTTTAAAATGGATTGCAGAAGGTCAGAAATATGGTGAAATCTCTGTTCTTATCAATGCAGCTGGTGTATCACCTAGTCAAGCACCTATTGAAACAATTTTGAAGGTAGATTTGTATGGAACCGCAGTATTGCTGGAGGAAGTAGGTAAGGTCATAGCTCCTGGAGGCGTTGGTGTAACAATTTCCAGTCAGTCTGGACATAGAATGCCTCAATTGGGGATTGAAATTGACGAACAGCTGGCAACGACACCAACTGAAGAACTCCTTAGTTTAGAAGTCCTTCGACCAGAAAACATCAGGGACACGTTGCACGCCTATCAAATGGCGAAACGTTGCAATGTGAAACGAGTTATGTATGAATCTATACGTTGGGGGGAAAAAGATGCTCGTATCAATTCCATTTCCCCAGGGATTATCGTAACTCCATTGGCTATAGATGAATTTAATGGTCCAAGAGGAGAATTCTATAAGAATATGTTTGCCAAGTGCCCTGCCAGACGCCCAGGAACAGCTGATGAGGTTGCAAATGTGGCTGAGCTGCTAATGATGCCACAGGGAGCTTTCATCACGGGGTCTGATTTCTTAATTGACGGGGGAGCGACTGCTGCTTATTTTTACGGACCACTTAAACCAGCAGAACGATGAAAGAAATCTCAAAATGCTGTCTCAATTAGAAATGAGGCAGTATTTTTTATAAAGTTACCCCCCCTTATATTATAGGAAATTGGCATAGGTCAATTCCTATGCCATTTATAATGTCATTTAATCAAGATGCACCTCAAAAGGGACGAATTAATACTAGGTAAAGTTGGCTTTTTAATACATTAAAAAAAGCGAGAGACAATATTCATTTATTGTTGGAGTTTCTCTAAAATTCGTCAAATTTCCCATTTGGGTATTTCACAATCCTAAGTTTCTTACCTCGCATCAAGTAGGGGGCGAACTGTTTAGTTGACGGGATCTAGTCCCACAGGTGCGGACGTTCTACCCCGGCTACGGTTATCATATATCGATATAAAAAATGGTCAACCAGAAATATTTTCTGGATGACCTTATAATACGAAAGGGTGCGTTAGTTCTTTAAAGAGCTGTGGCGATCACTCTTTTTCTTGTGGAGTTAACGGGGTAATCTAATATAATAAGAATTATAGAAAGTATAAAGGACCGGAAATTCACTATATTAAAGGGTGGGAAATGACATGCCAAGAAAGTACCGATTATATCAAATTGATTCATTTACGAAAGAAAAATTATCGGGTAATCCTGCTGGTGTAATTACAAATGCAGATGGTTTATCTTCGGGTGAGATGCAGAGGATTGCAAGAGAGCTAAACAATTCGGAAACGGCATTTATCTTTAAATCAGCCAATAGTGAATCTGATGTACATATTCGTTTTTTTACGCCTACACATGAGGTTCCCCTTTGTGGACATGCGACGATTGCGGCCCACTATGCTCGTGCAGTTGAAAATAGTTTAAATACAGTTAAAGTTTATCATAAAACCGGTGTCGGCATTTTACCAGTCGATGTGATTAATGAAGATAATGATTACAAAATTATCATGACGCAGGGTAGTATTAGTTTTGAAACGGTGATTGATGGTGTAGCTTTGGAAAACATATTAACGGCTCTCAATATTAGTGAAAAAGATTTATTAGAAGATTGTCCAGTACAAATCGTTTCTACCGGGCATTCCAAGGTGATGATTGGAATTAAGGGTTCTGAACTTCTTCACCAATTAAACCCTAATATGGATCTACTTACAAAAGTCAGTGGGTTAATTAATTGCAATGGTTTCTATGTTTTTACGATAAATGCTCCCGACTCGGAAATTTTAATTCATGGAAGAATGTTTGCTCCTGCAATTGGTATTAACGAAGACCCTGTTACGGGTAATGCGAACGGTCCTTTAGGCGCATACTTAATACACCATGGACTTGTCAAACATGATAATTCTTTATTCAGCTTTAAAGCAGTGCAGGGCGAAGCTATAAAACGGTCGGGTATCATTGATGTCCAAGTGAAAATTTGTAATCAGGAACCAGAGGAAGTAAGGATTGCGGGAAATGCTGTAATCGTATTTAAGTCCGAGTTATTACTAGAATAGCCATTTAACGTGCGTTAGCTTAAGATCGAAGCTGTCTCAAGGCAGCCTTTTTCTTATGGCACTAACGGGGCAGGTTAGTCGAATTATATGTTATGATGGAAAAAAATAGATTTTTCGGGGGGATTAAAATGGTTACATGCTATTTGAAATATGTTATTGACCCATATAAATTAAATGAGTTCGAGGAATACGGTAAGATGTGGATTCGATTAGTTAATAAATTAGGCGGTACACATCAGGGTTATTTCCTTCCACATGAGGGTGCTAATAAT
>NZ_JBFTMS010000020.1:0-102352 GCF_056397085.1 Peribacillus sp. 05N428
CACTTTGAAAAGGAATTAGATGATTATATTCATTACTATAACCACAAACGAATGAAGGTAAAATTAAAAGACCTGAGTCCGATAGAATACCGAACTCAGGTCTTAGAAGCTGCTTAAATTATATGTCTAACTTTATTGGGTCAGATCAAGTTTGCCTGCAGTTTTTTTTTAAAAACGTGCAAGGTGCTTTCAGAAGTCCGCTCCCTTTCCGCCGAATGTAAGCGAATGCCTGAATCCTCTCCCCAAGCTTTTACTAGCAAATATTTGCGTGTGTTAGGAAATCCGTACATAAAACGAAAGGGAATTTAAAAGTTGTAAGAAAAGTCTTACACTTTTTTGGAGTTTATCTTTGTGTGTACTGAAACCTTTACAGTTTTAAGTGAATTTAGAGAAGGAAATGTTTGAAAAAGCTTTAAAAGATGAGATTTTTCCATGTATTTAAGTTGGCACAATAATTGCATAATTACTTAGTGAATGGCCCATCTGTCATTTTATATTAAGTTTCCACGTAAAATGAAAAGGGATTATTGAAAGCGTTATCAACATTTAGGGGGATCATTCAGCTTGACTTGGGGAAGGCAGGCTTGAATGGTAAAAGCGGAAAAATTAAAAATATGGAATTTAGGAGATTACTAGTTCTATTTAACGGCTTCCGAATTATTTGGGGGCAAGGGAGAAAAGGGGGAATTGAATTGGTGATTCAAATTTTAGCCATTGTGGTGGCGCTGGGACTTTTAATCTTTTTAGCCTACCGGGGCTATCCGGTCATTATCATAGCGCCGGTTGTTACTTTACTGGCGGTCATTTTATCCGGCGGACATTTACTGCCGAGTTATACAGAGACATATATGACGTTTGCGGCTAACTATATAAAAGCGTTCTTTCCAATATTTTTATTAGGGGCCGTATTTGGAAAAGTCATGGAGATGAGCGGTGCAGCTGCATCCATCGCCAAGACCATCGTAAAATCACTAGGCTCCAAGCAGGCCATTCTTGCTGTAGTGCTGGCGTGCTCGGCGCTGACATATGGCGGGGTTTCATTGTTTGTAGTGGCATTCGCCGTTTATCCATTTGCAGCGGCAATTTTTAAAGAAGCAGACATTCCAAAAAGATTATTGCCGGGAACGATTGCACTAGGCGCCTTCACATATACGATGGATGCCCTTCCTGGAACACCTCAGATTCAAAATATTATTCCAACGAATTATTTCGGAACAGATACGTATGCAGCTCCCATCATGGGGATCATTGGCGCGATCATGGTATTCACTGGAGGAATGATCTGGTTAGAGCGTCGTCGTAAACAAGCGTTGGCTAATGGTGAAGGATACGGGGAAGGACATATTAATGAGCCAGAAAGTGCAGAGCAGCAAAACCTGCCTAACTTTTGGCTGTCCATCGTACCGCTCATCCTTGTCGTAGCATTTAATTTTGCTTTCAGCCGAAGTGCCATTTCGGTTAAGCACTGGTATGATGCTTCGATGCTGAAGGAAACTTTCAACATTGCCGATGTAAGCACAGTCACTTCATCCTGGTCTTTGATTGTTGCATTGGCCATCGGTATCATTGCAGCGATGCTTCTGAATGTTGGACGCATCAAGGTCAAATTGGCAAGTGGATTAACAGCTGCGGCAATGGGATCATTGCTTGCCATATTCAATACTGCATCTGAAGTTGGTTTTGGGAATGTGGTGAAAACACTTCCTGGATTCTCGGTCATTCAAAACTGGGTGTTCAATGCAAGCGGAAATCCGCTCGTATCCGAAGCTATTGCCGTCAATGTGCTGGCAGGGATTACCGGATCCGCATCAGGTGGACTTTCAATTGCGCTGGAAGTGATGGGAAGTCACTATTTGCAGGTGGCCCAAAGTGTCGGAATCACCCCGGAAATGCTTCATCGAATAGCATCCATGGCATCTGGCGGAATGGATACGCTGCCGCATAATGGTGCCGTCATTACCTTGCTTGCCATTACTGGACTGACACATCGTCAATCTTACAAGGATATTTTTGCGATTACGATTTTAAAAACAGTGACCGTGTTCATCATAGCTTTTGCAACATCACTGTTTATTTAATAGAATAGTATTAAGAATGGAGATGATGGAAAATGAGTAAATTATTAACATCTTTTGATAGCGCTATTCAACAAATCGAGGATGGAGCAACCATTATCGTAGGCGGGTTCGGATTAAGCGGAATACCAGAGAAACTAATCATTGCTTTGCGTAACAAAGGTGTAAAGGATTTGACGATTGTCAGCAACAATTGCGGTGTCGATGACTGGGGTCTGGGTCTATTGCTTGAAAATAAACAAATCAAAAAAATGATCGCTTCTTATGTTGGGGAAAATAAGTTATTTGAACAGCAATTTTTAAGTGGCGAGCTGGAGGTCGAACTAGTTCCCCAAGGAACGCTGGCTGAGCGTTTAAGAGCGGGCGGCGCGGGAATTCCTGCCTTTTATACAGCTACAGGTGTAGGGACGGAAGTCGCAAAAGGTAAAGAACATAAAGAGTTTGATGGCCGCACATTCATTATGGAAAAAGGAATAGTCGGAGATTTTGCCTTTGTAAAAGCCTGGAAAGCAGACCATTTCGGTAATCTTGTATATCGGAAAACGGCAAGGAATTTTAACCCTGTCGTTGCCACCGCAGGGAAAGTCACGCTTGTCGAAGTGGAGGAGCTTGTGGGTACAGGGGAGCTTGATCCAGATGAAATTCATACTTCAGGGGTTTATGTTCAGAAAGTGCTTGTAGGAAATGACTATGAAAAACGAATTGAAAGACTTACAACTGCTAACGCATAAAAAGGAGGAGTATCGAATGACTAGACAACTAATTTTAGAACGCGCCGTTAAAGAAATCAAAGATGGTATGTGTGTGAATTTAGGGATTGGAATGCCGACCTTGATTGCCAACATGATTCCAAATGACTTTAATGTCATGCTTCAATCGGAAAATGGCTTACTCGGAATCGGGCCTTATCCCCAAAAGGATGAAGTTGATCCGGATTTGATCAATGCAGGAAAAGAAACGGTAACGGCAAAAGCGGGGGCATCATTTTTTGATAGCGCTGAATCATTCGCAATGATTCGCGGCGGCCACATCGATCTAGCCATTTTAGGCGGGATGGAAGTTTCCGAGAATGGGGACTTGGCAAACTGGATGATTCCAGGGAAGATGGTAAAAGGGATGGGAGGAGCGATGGACCTCGTTCAAGGCGCAAAACGAATTGTTGTCATCATGGACCATGTGAACAAGCACGGGGAATCCAAAGTGAAAAAAAGCTGTACATTGCCATTGACGGGAGAAAAAGTCGTCCATTGCCTGATTACCGAACTGGCCGTTTTTCAATTTACAGACGCTGGCATGGAATTGATTGAATTGCAAAATGGCGTAACACTTGATGAAGTGAAAAGTAAAACAGAGGCTGACTTTACAATAAGCCCCTCTATTGAAATCAAAGCGTAAGATTAAGAGATTAATAAAATAATACATGATTAGACGGCTTTCATTCGCAAACGGGCGAACGGAAGCCGTCTAATTTTTTTGGGGAAATTCCATTTCTATTAATGAAGGAACGACAGGCCTTTTCACCTCAGTTATCAATACTTGGCAGGCAGTCGGCGGAAAGGGAGCGGATTTCTGAAGGCGGGGATGTGTAAGGATTTCCACTCCAGGCACTCGCTTTCCGCGGGCGGTCTGGGAGCCTCCTCGGCTCTCGCCTGCGGGGTCTCCCTTGGCCACGCTTTTCCCGCAGGAGTCTCGTACCTTCCGTTCCAATCAACTGGAACTTCTAATATTCAAATCACTTTACAGTATAAATGTTAAGGTGACCTTATATTTCATTATTAGGTTCATATTTGTTGCTTCCAGGAAGTTTTTTGATCTTATTCCAGGCTTCAATTGCTTCTGCACGACTTTTACCTTGATTTTCCGGATCAGCAAAGAAGTCACTAGTGAATTGATTGTATTCAAATTGAGGTGCAATCTTTTTCTTGAATGTGGGGTCTTTCTTTCGTTCTTCTTCCTCATACCAAGCATCTACAACATCACGATACGTTTTCCCTGCGTTACTTTTAAAGTAGTTTTGAATATATGTTGAAAAATGAAATTTAGGGATAACAGTCTTGAAAAAGGCTCTCACATCTTGACTACAACGATGGTTTTCTGTAATGACTGTATCAAGGCTTAAATGTACTTGAGGCTCAACCGTCCTATTGATTTTTGTTTTTCTAATAGGATTTTTTATCTCTCCTGACCGAAGAAATGTTTCAATTCTATCGGAAATTTCTATCTTTGAACCAGTAGAACTTATCCCGTTTTCCCTGCAAAACATTTGCAATTCCTCTTTCAACCATAGAAATCTTTGAAACTTTCAATGCTAATATCTTTTGATAGATTAGGTCTCAAACAAAACACTTCCTTAAATTCTATTATATACCATTATAGAACGAATGTTCTTGTTATTCAAAACAACAATTTACGAAAACAGCCTTTAGAAAAAAACACAGTCGGCTCATCTTGAAACATGTTGAAGACTAGATTATTCTTCATGTTTTTATACTGTAACCCTTAATGGATGGAAGAAATATGCGACACTCCTGCCGAGTAACTGGCTAGCCGAGACCCCGGAGACGTTTACGTCGAGGAGGCTTGGCAGACAGTCGGCGGAAAGGGAGCAGATTTCTGGAATCGACTGGAACGTTTATTAAGATAAAACTGTAGGCTACTCTGGACTGCCCGTAAATGTTAGACACAAACTAACATTTACGGGGTGTTTTTTATGGCTAATTTTTCAGCCGAAAAACTGGCTAGCCGAGACCCCACAGACGCTTGCGTCGAGGAGGCTTGGCAGGCAGCCGGCGGAAAGGGAGCGGATTTCTGAAATCAGCAGGAACATTGGTTTAATAAATAAAACATATCACTTCTATTCTCTATTAAATAAGAACAAACTTTTCAACTCTGCTACTTTTCCGTTAAAAAGTCTTATATAAACTTTGATGGGAACTTAAAAGGAGGGATGACAGTGAAAGTAGCATTACGGACATTATTGGAGCGATCAGTGAAAAAGATGGGCAAAGGGATGAATCCTGTTGTGAAGGCATCAGCCTTGGAAATGATTGAACGTGCTTATAATGAAGGAATCACGGTACAGATAAGTGCAGGTTATCGCTCTTTGGAAGAACAAGCCAACCTTTATGGTCAAGGACGAGTTTACAGCTACAAAGGAAAAAACTATAGTAATCTAGCTAAACCGATTGTGACGAACGCTAAGCCAGGGCAATCCTATCATAATTATGGACTGGCTATTGACTTCTTCATTGTGAGTGATGATGGCAGGAGAGCGATATGGACAGTTAATTCAAAATGGCAGCGAGTGGCTGCCATAGGTAAGGGTTTAGGATTTAAATGGGGCGGGGATTGGAGTTCATTCAAGGATTACCCCCACTTGGAGATGACAGGCGGGTTATCTCATACACAGTTACAAGCAGGAAAAGAACCCCGCCTACCCTTCAAATTAGAAAAAAGGGAAATGCAGAAAACCGGCAAAGGAGATAATCCTATCATTTCGATTCAAAAAACGTTAAATGGCCGATATGAAGCGAATATTGAGTGTGATGGGTTTTATGGTCCCAAAACTCGAACGGCCCTTATAATAGGTTTACAAACGGAATTGAATAAGCAATTCAGTAAAAAGCTTGTTGTCGATGGAAAATGGGGGCCTAAAACGAAGAATGCCACCGTCACAATAAAAAAAGGCGCTAGCTGCAATATCACATGGATCCTGCAAGCAGCGTTATATATGGAAGGGTTTAACCCCGGTACTCTTGACGGAGTATTCGGGGAAAAAACTGAGGCGGCATTATTCAAATTCCAGAAAGCAAGTAAGATTTCCGCTGATAAGCTTGCAGGCAAAGTAACATGGAATGAATTGCTTGCCTGATGGAAAATCCATACCGTTAGCAGAAAGTAAAGCTGTGCAAGAGCGCATCAACTACCTTTTCCTCATTACTTATACTTCCACTCAAATAGTAATGATGGATTGCAAAGTTCTTAATATTCCTTTGGAGTACGTACCTGTCGCTATTTTAGTATGAGCTTCCTTTGCTTCTTGAGTTGCATTCCCAACAAGGTAACCATGTTTAACACTTTTTAACATGAGCAGATCATTGCCGCTATCCCCGAAAGCAAAGGCATGCTCCCGACTCAGCCTGAATTTGTCTAGCATAAAACGGACAATCTCTTTTTTTCCAGTGCCTAATGGAATGAAGTCTATATCATAACTATCTTCAGGATCGCCGGCAAGGGGATTGCATCGATTGATATTTACCCCTATCCCGTACTCTTTGGCCACCCTCTGGATGGTAGCTAAATTCTTCTTATCGACGGATTCATGTTGTATTTGATAATAATAATTTCTTTTGTAGCGTGAACTTCCCATTTGAGTCTGAGGAATCAATGGTATATTGCCGTTAAGTAGAACATTATAAATTTCATCGACTTTCCCCTTATTAAATTCTTCGATATTAATCTGCGAATGCCAATCTGGATCACTTTCCAAAAAGTTATTTTCCGAGAAATAGGTGATTTCGGTGCCTAAGTCGCTGGCAATAAAATGCGGGAAAAACCTGAATCCACCTTGTTCCATTTTATGTAATATTGATTCGATACTACTCCCAGTGACCCAGCCAAAGACAAGTTCTTCATCCATGCTTTTTGCTTCTAAGTAATTTTCAAGCTCATATACATCTTCCTGTCTCTCGTGACTCATGGAGTGAGGATAATAGGTCTCATCGAAATCACAGAATACAATGTATTTTGGGTCTTCAACCTTTGGCAATAACTGAAACCCGCCCTTTTTATTCAAAAACATAACAATCCCTCCATTCGCTAAAATATAACTTTTTAAAAATACAACTCAGAGAAATTTTGTTAATATATTAGGAACGGTTTAATCATAACTTCTGAAATCGATAACATGTCAACCACTTATTACAAGGATGGGATTAAATGACGAGAATTAGCGAGATAGCCAAGATATGTAATGTCTCTAAAACAACGGTATCCAGAGTCTTAAATAATCATCCATATGTATCGAAAGAAAAAAGGGAACAAATCTTAAAGGTCATGGAAGAGCTTGATTATGCACCGAGTTCACTAGCCCGGAATTTTAGGACAAATAAAACCCAAACCATTGCAATATCAGTCCCAAGTTTCGATCATCCATTCTTTGCCCAATTGGTTAAAGGAGTATCTCTAGCAGCATTGGAAAATGATTATAAGGTTCTTATTTTTCAAACCTTTTATGATTCGAAAAATGAATTGGATGTTATGGGGAAATTAAAGAATAGAGAAGTAGATGGGGTTATTTTAGGAGCGTTAGAAAATGAATGGAATGTAATCAAGCCTTATTTGAAATACGGCCCAATTTTACTGTGTAATGAATACCATCATTCCGCTTCTATACCGATTATTGGATATGACGAATTCGAAGCGACATACAAAGCTGTTAATCATTTAATAGAAAAAGGCCATAGGAAAATAGGTTTCTGCTACGATACTTCTTATAGTCAGGCCCAGGGTCAAAGAAAAGAGGGGTTTTTAAAAGCGTTAGCGGATCATGATTTACTGCATAATGACGATTGGATATTTGGACATGGATTTAGTATTGAAGATGGATTCCGCATTTGTGATGAAATAGTAAAATTAAAAGAAAAACCTACTGCCTTATTTACTGGAAATGACCAGGTAGCAGCAGGAATTATTAAAAAGGCAACTGCGTTGGGCTACAAAATACCGGAATGCCTAGCCATAGTTGGTTATGATAATCAATCTATTTGCCAAGTCACAACCCCTACCATAACCACAATCGATATACCGATTATGGAACTAGGACAACGCACTGTAATAGAATTGATAAAATATTTAAATGAAGATTTGAAATTAAAGCGCGACATTATTAAATTGCCTACAGAACTTAAAATCAGAGAATCGACCTAACCTTCATAAAGATATAAAAGCTCCATATTCAGTTCATTATCCTTTCAGACAGACACTAAAGAAATTCTAAGGGATGCAATCGGACCTGCCTCGGGAATAATTCTTCCTACCCCGGGAATAATCTGACCAACCCCCAGAATGATTCGACTTTCCCGGGAAATAATTCACCTAAACCCAACATAATTCGACTTACCACGGTATGATCCTTCCTGTACAAAAATCCGCTATTCATTCTAGTTCCAGGCACCAATCATTGCATTTCATAAAGCTCCCTGGCGGGTATTCGAATTCACATTCGGAGATGAGATTGAAGCCGAGCTTGCGGCAAATTGCGTTAGATGCAGGATTAGTGATCGAAGGGAATGCGTGAATGTATTGGTAATTTCGTTCGGCTTTGATTTTCTCTATCAGTGCCTTCACGGCATGAGATGCGATTCCTTTTCCTTGAAAGGAAGGGAGGACGCTCCAACCGATTTCGTACACGAATTCATCGTTCCGCACTTTTTGCCAGTAGCCAACGGAACCGGCTGCCTTTGCCTCTGGAAACGGGATGATGCTAAACATGCATCCCTTATCACCAATCTGTAGATACCGCTGATGACGCTTCAGGATTTGTTCATTACTTTCTGGTCCGCCAAGATGTTCCATCATTTCTGGGGCATTTAGTTGAAATAGTAATGGAAGGTCTTTATCTTCCCACGGTTTAATTTCCAATCTAGTTTCCGAAATCCGACTCACCCCTGAATTTTATATTTTCTCTTATAATCTTCTTGGCTTAATGCGAGATTCCTTTATTTGACCTGATTATTCTATTACCTTTGTACTGAAGTTTGATTTAATTAAGAATAAAGTGATGAATGTTTCCCATTAAATGCTATAATTTACAGGTGATTCTATCAAATGACAGAGAACGGAGATGAAGAAATGAAATCTTCAGTAAATCAGTTTTCCACTCAATTTGAATGGATATTGAATGTGATCAATGTGGGTGTCCATATTGTGAATAAAGATGGGGATACGGTTTTTTACAATGAAATGATGGCGCATATCGACGGGCTGGATCGGGAGCAGGTGCTGGGGGAGAATATTTTTCAGCTTTATCCTTCATTGACTGATGAATCCAGTACGCTGCATGTGGCCTTGGAAAAAGGCAATGAAACGATTGAGTCGATTCAAACATATGTCAATTTAAAGGAGAAAAAAATAACGTCGATCAATAGTACGTATCCTTTGTATGAGGATGGTGAAATTATTGGGGCAGTGGAAATCGCAAAGGATATTACGAAGGTCATGAATATGTATGACCAAATTGTCGATTTGCGTTCCCAGCTGGCCGAGACGTATAGGAAAAATAAGTTCTCTGAAGGGACGGCGACCTATCATTTTAGTGATTTGATCGGCAATAGCCCTGCTTTTAAGCAAGCGATTTCCTTGGCTAAAAAAGCGGCCCGTACACATTCCCCAGTCATGATTTATGGACCAACAGGGACAGGGAAGGAACTGATCGCGCAAAGCATACATAATGTAAGTGCTCAGCGAAATCAGCCTTTCATCGCGCAAAACTGTGCGGCCGTTCCAAAGGAATTGATGGAGGGGCTGCTGTTCGGCACGACGAAAGGGGCTTTTACCGGAGCGATGGATCGCATGGGCATTTTTGAGCAGGCAAATGGCGGTACTCTTTTCCTTGATGAGCTGAATAGCCTCGACCTCGGTCTGCAGGCAAAATTGCTGCGGGTGCTTCAGGAAGGTGAAGTGCGCCGTGTTGGAGGTTCGAAGGAGCAAAAGATTAATGTGAAAATCATTGCTGCGATGAACATTTCTCCGGAAGAGGCGTTGGAGCGGGGAATCATTCGTTCGGATTTATTTTTTCGCCTCAATGTCGTAACGATCCAGATGCCTTCTCTTTCCGAGCGTAAAACGGATATTCCGGAAATCGTCAATCACTTTATTCAAAAATTCAACAAATCATTTTTTACGGAAGTGCGCGGAATCAGTCAAAAGGCGATGCAGCGGCTTCTTCAATATCCATGGCCCGGGAACATTCGTGAACTGGGACATGCCATCGAGTTAACCTTTAACGTCATGGACGCTGGGGAAGATATGATTGATGAACATCATCTTCCTGCTTATCTTTTCCCTTCAGGAAATTATGCTGCAGCAAATGCACAGAGCCAGCCTTCCCCATTGAAAAACAGGATTGATTTACCTGTCGTTCTTGAAGAAATGGAAAGGGAAATGATCATCAATATGTTCGAGAAATATAACGGGAATATCAGCAAAACGGCAGAAGCCCTCAATATTAAAAGGCAGGGACTGCAATATAAGTTAAACAAGTACGGCATTGAAAAAGTATATACGGCAGGGTCGAAGGAAACCAAGTGAATTCAGTTTTTTTTGGAAACGCTGTCATTGTCGTATCATGATGTAATCTAAAGAGACTTTCAGAATGTAGACAAGCTCGATGAAAATCGAGTTCGTCTACATTTTTTTGCTTGTACAAATTTGGACGTTGATTGGAACGTAGGGCACTCGCTTTCCGCGGGCGGTCCGCCATCGGCACACTCACGCCTGTGGGTCTCCCTTGGACTCGCTATTCCCGCAGGAGTCTCGAACACCCGCTCCAATCAACTATGTTTAAAAATTTGGATAGAACTCCTTTTGTCTACAAACTGGAGGGCTCTTGTGTAAAGAGAGCCTTCTTTTTTATTGCTGGCGCAAAGAATCTGGCTGCAAAAAATTATGCATAATGAAAAATATCTTGCGATTTTAAGCTCGGTTTACCCCCAATTGCTTATGATTTCCTTGTTATCAATGTTGGCATCATTCTTGCGAGAGTATATAGATAAGTTCTAATAATAAGGGGGCATTATTAATGAATTTGATGGGAATGGATGTAAAACATAAAGAATACCTAGGTGGACGCAGGCATTATAATGATATCGAATTATGGAAGGATGTAACGGAAGAGCAGTGGAATGATTGGATCTGGCAATTGACCAATACGATTAAATCACTGGATGATCTGAAAAAGGTCGTCAACTTGACACCGGAAGAAGAGGAAGGAGTCCGGATTTCGACTCAAACGATTCCGTTGAACATTACGCCTTATTATGCTTCTTTGATGAATCCCGATGACCCTCGCTGTCCGATTCGTTTACAGTCTGTACCGCTTTCGGCAGAAATGAACAAGACTAGATATGATTTGGAGGATCCGCTGCATGAGGATGAGGATTCCCCTGTTCCAGGATTGACGCATCGTTATCCGGATCGCGTTCTATTCCTTGTAACGAACCAATGCTCCATGTACTGCAGATATTGTACGCGACGCCGTTTTTCGGGTCAGGTTGGCATGGGTGTTCCCAAGAAACAGCTTGACGGGGCGATTGAATATATCCGGAACACTCCGGAAGTGAGGGACGTCCTGATCTCTGGCGGTGACGGCCTGTTGATCAATGATAAGATCCTTGAATACGTATTGAGTAACTTACGCGCCATCCCGCATGTGGAAATCATCCGGATCGGCACACGTGCACCGGTCGTTTTCCCGCAGAGGATTACAGAAAATTTATGTAATATTCTGAAAAAATACCATCCGGTTTGGTTGAATACGCATTTCAATCATTCACTTGAACTGACGGATGAAGCGAAAAAAGCATGTGATATGCTCTCGATGGCAGGTGTGCCGCTTGGTAATCAGGCAGTCATCCTCGCTGGTATCAACGATAGTGTCCATATCATGAAAAAGCTTATGCATGACTGTGTTAAAGCAAGGGTAAGACCTTATTACATTTATCAATGTGATCTATCTGAAGGGATTGGCCATTTCCGGGCGCCGGTTTCAAAAGGACTGGAAATCATTGAAGCACTGCGCGGCCATACATCAGGATATGCAGTGCCAACCTTTGTGGTGGATGCTCCTGGCGGTGGCGGAAAGATTGCCTTGACTCCGAATTACCTCCTTTCGCAAAGTCCGGATAAAGTCGTTTTACGGAACTTTGAAGGAGTAATCACAAGCTATCCGGAGCCGAAGAACTATGTTGCCGGCAGTGCGGATGCTTACTTCGATGAAGTGTATGGTACTGCGGATAGGAAAGAAGCCGTCGGGATCTCCGCGCTCATGACGGATGAGAAATTCAACTTGGTGCCAGAGGGCCTTCGTCGTCTTGACAAGAGAAAAGCGTATGAAAGCACTGATGAACATGCTTCCTTGAAGGATCGCCGTGATAAACGGGATGAAATGAAGGAAAAATTAAGGTTGGCCCAAGAAAAAAAGAATGCCTTGGCCGCTAGTGGCTCGGTGAAATCTGATGGCAAGGAGGAATGAAGATGGACTGCTTATGGTGCAATACCCCAAACGTGGAAGAAAGCGAAAAGAAGGATTGTTACTGGATCATGCCTGACGGGAAACGCTCAATAAAAGTCCTTCAAGTTCCGGCCATAAACTGTCCTGAATGCGGAATCTATGTGTCTGATTCGATGAATCAAAAGGTTGATGAAGCCTTATCCATATATGATGTGAGTGAATATCCTGATGAGTTTACGTATGAACAGCTTCTTCAGGCACCTGTCAAGCAATTATTCAATTGGAAATAGAATGCCGGGAGAAGCGGATGATAGGCATCTCTTCTCCCGAATTCTTTAAATAAGGGGGATACATGATGCCTGTTCAAAAGCTGCCTTTTTTTACCCAAATGGAGACCGGGGGTTGTTATACGATGGAACTCTATCATGATCATGCCAATCAGCGCTTGCGCATGGATGATTATCGGGGAAATATCAAAAAAGCGATCGATCGGGCCCTTGCCATCGCAAAGGAGCAGGGCTTTACAAAAGTGATACTTAAAGCAAGGAATGAAGATTTATCAGCAGCGTTGGGTCAGGGATTCATGCTGGAAGGAATATTGAGCAAGTATTTCAAAGGGAATGATGCCTATTGCATGGCCTTCTATTTAACGGATGAAAGGCGGACTAGCGACTTTTGGGTCAAGGAAGATATGGTCATCCAAGATGTAACCACAGTTCCTAGACCGATTGCATCCCAGCAAATCCCTGACGGTTATATCCTCCGGTCTGCTACGGAGAAAGATGCACAAGAGCTGGCGAAGCTATATGGTGCCATTTTTGAAACCTACCCTACACCGATGAATGATGAACGATATATCAAGAAAGTGATGGAGGAAGGGACGATCTTTAGTGTTATCGAATATGAAGGAACCATCGTGAGTGCTGCATCCGCTGAAGTGAATGAGATGTATCATAATGCTGAAATAACGGACTGTGCAACAATTCCCCAGCATCGAAAGCATGGTTTCATGAAGGTGCTCATCTCCGCATTGGAACAAGAATTGTACAGGAAAAACATTTATTGCTCCTATTCATTGGCCCGTTCATTGTCAATGGGCATGAACGCCGTCTTTCATCAGCTGGGATATGAATATGGCGGCAGATTAACGAAGAACTGTAATATTTGGGATAAGTATGAGGACATGAATATTTGGGGTAAAGATTTATCCCTCAAGTAGGAGGATTTTTCTATGGCTAAATACACATGGGTTGATAAAGAAACGTGCATTGCGTGCGGGGCGTGCGGTTCAACAGGTCCTGAGATTTATGACTATGACGATCAAGGGATCGCTTTCGTCATCCTGGACGATAATCAGGGAATTGCCGAAGTTCCTGAAATCCTGCATGATGACATGCAAGATGCCATGGAAGGCTGCCCTACGGAATCCATCCTGATTCAGGATGAGCCTTTCAGTCTTTTAAGAACGTAATAGATTAATAGATAATGTGTACGAATGTTAAAAGGAGAGATGAAATGGAACGAAATCATTTGATTAAGCCTACTTTAGATCAGGACTATCCCACTATCTCTCATGGGAATGGAATTTATCTTTATGATACAGATGGAAAACAGTATATAGACGGCTCATCAGGAGCGGTCACGGCAAGTATTGGACATGGTGTATTGGATATTGTCGAGGCCATGACGGAGCAGGCCCGCAAGGTTTCTTTTGCATATAGGTCTCATTTTACGAGTGGAGCCGCAGAGGCATTGGCCAAAAAGCTAAGTGAGCTGGCTCCAGGGGATTTGAATTGGTCATTTTTTGTGAACAGTGGATCGGAAGCGACCGAAACGGCAATGAAGATCGCGATTCAACATTGGCAAGAAAAAGGGTTTGAGCGAAAAAATCGCATAATCTCCAGGTGGACCAGTTATCACGGGATCACGATGGGCGCTTTATCGATGTCAGGCCATGTACCAAGAAGGAAACGTTTTGTGCCGCTATTGGAGGATTTTCCTAGCATATCTGCTCCCTACTGCTATCGCTGTCCTCATAATAATGAAACTTCAGGATGCAAGCTTAAGTGTGCAGATGAACTGGAGACAGCCATTCAAAGGGTCGGCTCCGAGAATATCGCAGCCTTCATCGCAGAACCGATAATCGGGGCATCCGCTGGTGCTGTAACACCGCCGGATGGCTACTATCAAAGGATTAAGGAAATCTGCGAAACCTATGACATTCTTTTTATCGCCGATGAGGTAATGACGGGAATCGGCAGGACAGGAAAAATGTTCGCAATGGAACACTGGGGAGTCACCCCGGATATCATCGCATTGGGTAAAGGAATGAGCGCCGGGTATACTCCAATCGCAGCCACGATGATTACTGACCGTGTCATGGAGCCGATTTTAAAAGGCTCGAAATCTATCATGGCTGGACACACATATAGTGCAAACCCTCTATCGGCAGCCATTTCATTGGAAGTGCTTTCCTACATTGAGCGCAATGACCTGGTTCGGGCAGCGGAAGAGAAAGGTCAATATCTGTTTAAGAAGCTGCAAGGCTTGGCTGAGAAATTCGACATCATCGGTGATGTTAGAGGGAAAGGGCTTCTCCTTGGACTTGAGTTTGTCTCAGATCGGGTGTCAAAAACGCCATTCGACTTGCAAATCGGCCTGACTCCAAGGCTTGTCAACAAGGCTTTTGCGAAGGGGTTGATAATCTATCCTGCTGCAGGTGCGATTGAAGGAATCGCTGGTGATGCGGTTATCATATCTCCGCCATTAATCATTACGAATGAAGAAATCGATCGCCTCGTCAAGATACTGGAAGCTTCCCTCGAAGAGTTGCAGCAAGAATTGCACGCGGAAGGT
The DNA here is from genome assembly GCF_056397085.1 of Peribacillus sp. 05N428. Lineage (NCBI taxonomy): Bacteria > Bacillati > Bacillota > Bacilli > Caryophanales > Bacillaceae > Peribacillus > Peribacillus sp. 05N428. The sequence goes on from NZ_JBFTMS010000020.1 coordinate 15,163, forward strand.
TTGATTGAAGACATGCAGGCTATTTAGGAGGAACAGTATGAAGCAGGTCATTACGAAGAAAAACAAAATTGTGACCATGGAAGAAGCGCTGGAGCATATTTCCGATGGATGCACACTCATGTATGGCGGATTTGGCGGAGTGGGAACTCCTCCGACGCTTGTACAGGGTATCCTTGACAAGGGTGTTAAGGAATTGACCTTGATTGGCAATGATACTGGATTCCCTGATATCGGCATTGGCCGGCTTGTGACTGCTGAAAGGGCAAAGAAAGTGATCGCCTCGCATATCGGATCCAATCCTAATGCCGGCAAGCTCATGACTGAAGGAAAGCTGCAAGTCGAATTTTCACCGCAGGGGACATTAGCCGAACGGATTCGTGCCGGCGGTGTAGGCTTAGGCGGGATTTTTGTCGATGTCGGGATTGGTACGATAGCCGAAGAAGGCAAGGACAAGATTGTGATAGAAGGAAAAGAATATTTGGTGGAAACCGCTTTGACGGCTGAGGTCAGCATCGTCCATGCCAAAAAGGCCGATTCACTTGGGAATTTAGTGTACGACAAGACTGCATGTAATTTCAATCCGCTGGTAGCGATGGCAGGGGCCTTCACGATTGCGGAAGTGGAGGAAATCGTTCCTGCAGGCGAATTGGATCCGGAATGTATTGCCACACCAGGCATTTATGTAGATATGGTGATTCCGACAAAAGGGGTGAATTGGAAATGGGCATGGCAGTAGATGTACGAAATCGCATCGCGAAACGCGCCGCCAAGGAAATCCATGACGGTTTGATCGTCAATTTAGGCATCGGTATCCCTACCTTGGTGGCAGATCATATTCCTCAAGATATCCATGTGCTGTTCCATGCGGAAAATGGAGTTCTCGGTACGGGTCCAAGTCCTGATCCCGGAAAAGAAGATCCTGCCCTCTGTAATGCGGGAGGTTTCCCGATCACCACTGTAATGGGAGCTTCTTACTTTGACAGTGCAACGGCATTTGGGATGATCAGGAAAGGATACATCGACATCACCATCCTTGGGGCCCTGGAAGTCAGTGAAAAAGGGGATTTGGCGAATTGGATCGTCCCAGGAAAGCGGGTGCCGGGTATGGGCGGGGCAATGGAACTTGCCCAGAAAGCCAAAAAGGTGATCGTCCTGATGAATCACGTGAATAAGCAGGGTGAATCTAAGATCTTGAAGACATGTACGCTGCCATTGACGGCAAGAAAGAGTGTGGATTTAATCATTACGGATATGGCTGTAATGGAAGTTACAGAAGAGGGATTGGTGCTTAAGGAAGTCATGGCGCCATATACCGTGGATGATGTGATAAGGAATACAGAGGCATCATTGAAAATCCATGCTGCCGTCAACACCATTGAATAGGTAAGAGGAGGAAAAAAGCTTGAATGAAGTTGTCATCGTTGCTGGGGCGCGAACTGCAGTTGGATCCTTTGGAAAATCACTCAGGAATGTTAAAGCTACCGAATTGGGCCGTCAAGTATTGGAAGGTTTAATGGAGAATTCCGGTTTGGGTAAAGAAAAAGTCAATGAAGTGATTTTCGGACACGGCTATGTCCACGGAGGCGGACTTAACTCGGCACGAATTTCGTCGCAGCTGGCATGTTTCCCGCACAGTGTCCCAGGACACGTTGTAATCAAAGCATGTGGATCAGGTTTAAAGGCCATTACCAACGCCGCTTTAACTATCGCTGCTGGTCAAGAAGACGTCATTATTGCCGGCGGAGTGGAGAGCATGAGCAATGTGCCTTATATCGTGAAAAATAGATGGGGCGGTAAATTTGGAAACGTAACGATGGAGGATGCTCTGCTGGCAGATGGATTAATATGTTCCTTGGAAAATGATCATATGGGAATCACTGCCGAGCGCTTGGCTGAAAAATATGGTATCCGTCGTGAAGAACAGGATCAATTTGCTTATCAAAGCCACAAGAAGGCTTGGAAAGCTATAGAAGAGGGTCGCTTTAATAGAGAAATTATTTCACTTAAAATCAAGGATCGAAAAGGTCTTCAAATCTTCAACCATGACGAAGGGGTACGCGAAGACATTCATCTAGATCAACTAGCCAATCTTCAGGCAGTATTCAAAAATGAAGGAACCATTACGGCAGGAAATGCCTGTCCTATGAATGATGGGGCTGCAGCTGTACTTTTAATGTCCAAGCAACAAGCAGAAGAAAAGGGATTAAAACCGCTCTTGAAAATAAAGGCTTTTGCCAGTGCAGGAGTGGAACCTGGAGTTATGGGGATTGGACCAGTACCCGCTACTCGAAAGGCATTGGAAAAAGCAGGTCTATCTTTACGGGATATCGGACTGATTGAACTTAATGAAGCCTTTGCTGCCCAAGCACTTGCAGTGATCAAGGAGTTAGATTTGAATCCGGATATTGTCAATGTCAATGGGGGGGCAATTGCACTTGGTCACCCTGTAGGAGCAACAGGTGCAAAATTGACAGTCACACTGATGCATGAAATGTTGCGTTCACAAGTTAAGTACGGAATGGTAACGTTGTGTATGGCAGGAGGAATGGGACTTTCAGTAATCTATGAGAATATGTGTAATTAAGGAGGATAATCGTGCCGGATATACAAAAACGGATAAACCAATGGATCAAGGATCATCGGGAAGAAGGAACGAACCTATTGCAAAAAATGGTACAAGCCCCGAGTACACAAGGAAATGAAGCGGGGGCACAGGCCATCGTCGCCCAAAAGCTGCAGGAAATGGGTTTGCAGATCGATAGTTGGGAACCAAACGGCAGCGAGCTGAAAAAGCATTCTTATTTCTATTCTCCGCGCAGTGAATTTTCCAACAGCCCCAATGTGGTGGGTATCATGAAAGGGACTGGGGGCGGACGTTCCATCATCTTGAACGGACACATCGATGTCGTTCCGGACGGTGACCGAGATCAGTGGGACGACGACCCATATAGCGGAGCGATTAAGAATGGAAGAATGTTTGGACGCGGCGTAACCGATATGAAGGGTGGAAATGTATCGCTGATCCTGGCGATGCAGGCTTTGAAGGAAAATGGCATCCAATTAAAAGGAGATGTCATATTTCAAAGTGTAATTGAAGAAGAAAGTGGCGGTGCCGGAACATTAGCGGCTGTCCTTAGAGGGTATAAAGCCGATGCCGCCCTGATCCCTGAACCGACGAATATGAGGATCTTCCCGAAACAGCAGGGTTCGATGTGGTTCCGAATCCATGTTAAAGGCAGGTCAGCCCATGGCGGAACAAGGTATGAAGGCGTTAGTGCGATTGAAAAAAGCATGACCGTCATCAATCATATTCGTGCCTTGGAAGAAAAGCGAAATGCACGTATCAGTGATCCGCTTTATCAGAACACGCCCATTCCGATTCCAATCAATCTAGGCGTCATTAAAGGCGGTAATTGGCCGTCATCCGTTCCCGACCTTGTGAAAGTCGAAGGAAGGATGGGTGTTGCGCCAGAAGAAACGATGGAGCAGGCGAAAGACGAAATGGCTGCCTGGTTATTGCAGCTCGGGGAAGTGGACCAATGGTTCAAGGAAAACCCACCCGTATTGGAATGGTTCGGGGCACGCTGGGTTCCAGGGTCAATTGATGTCGAGCACGAACTGATGAATGCACTTGTTCATCAATATCGGCAAGTTGCCGGACAGGACCCGGTCATTGAAGCCTCCCCATGGGGAACGGATGGGGGATTGCTGACACATGTCGGTGAAACGCCAGCAATCGTTTTCGGACCAGGAGTAACCGAGGTTGCCCACTATCCAAATGAATACATCCTTCTTGACAATGTGTTCTCCACAGCCGAAATCATTGCGCTTACTCTAATTCAATGGTGTGGAATGGAGACTGAGCAGGATGGGGTCACCCAATCCGGGACTAGAGAGACGATACTAGGAAATGGCAATTAAACCGGATGGCATCCCAGCAAGTGAAGCGAACGATAAAGTCTTTCACAAAGCGGTTGTTAAAAAACTCTTTAATTCTTGAACTTTTAACTTTAAAAGAAAATGAGGTAGGAACCTTATGGACATGAATCTCATTGATAATGAAGAACCGACAGTTAAAAGGAATCCCATTGATAATCAAGAACCGACAGTTAAAAGGCAACTAAAAGCAAGACATATGACCATGATTGCCATCGGCGGTTCAATAGGAACCGGATTATTCCTGGCGAGCGGGGCAACCATCCAGAGCGCAGGGCCCGGCGGTGCCCTCGCTGCCTATGCCTGCATTGGGATCATGGTTTATTTCCTGATGACGAGCTTAGGGGAAATGGCGACATATATGCCTGTGTCGGGATCCTTTTCCACCTATGCCACACGCTTTGTTGATCCCGCATTCGGCTTTGCACTTGGCTGGAATTATTGGTTTAACTGGGCAGTCACCCTTGCCGTGGAAATAGCTGCAGCAGCCATCATCATGAAATTCTGGCTACCTGATGTACCCAGCCTGATATGGAGTGCCTTATTTCTTGGAATCGTCTTCACCCTCAACGCCCTATCCATTAAAAGCTATGGTGAATCTGAATATTGGTTTGCACTAATAAAAGTCATTGCCATCATTTGCTTCATCATTATTGGTTTATTGACCATATTGGGGATTTTTGGCGGAAAGGTGATCGGATTTGAAAACTTCACCATGGATGAGGCACCATTCAAGGGAGGATTTTTATCGATCATCTCAATCTTTCTAATCGCGGGATTTTCTTTTCAAGGCACAGAACTGGTTGGTATTGCTGCCGGGGAAAGTGAAGAACCCGAAAAAAACGTTCCGAATGCAATCCGCCAAGTATTTTGGCGCATCCTATTATTTTACATCGGGGCCATCCTGATACTTGGTCTCTTAATACCGTATACGAGTCCAAGCTTGTTGAACGGAAATGTCGAAAACATTTCTGTAAGCCCTTTCACGCTTGTCTTTGAACGGGCAGGGCTGGCATTCGCTGCATCCGTCATGAATGCAGTCGTGTTAACCTCCTTACTGTCCGCCGGAAACTCAGGGCTATATGCATCAACGCGGATGTTATGGTCGATGGCAAAAGATCATCAAGCTCCCAAATTCCTGGCCAAAGTCAACCGCAGGGGGATCCCGATGAATGCCTTGATCATGACATCCTTAATTGGAGGATTCGCCTTCTTGACCTCCATTTTCGGAGACCATGTATTTACATGGCTATTGAACGCATCCGGGCTGACTGGCTTCATCGCCTGGATTGGAATCGCCATAAGCCATTATCGCTTTAGACGTGCCTATGTTGCGCAGGGTGGTGACCTAAACGAACTGAAATATAAAGCAAAATGGTTTCCATTCGGTCCGATTCTTTCATTCACCCTGTGCATGCTCGTCATAGCAGGACAGAACTATGGAGCATTCCTAAGCGGCAGCATCGACTGGTATGGTGTCGCAGTCTCCTATATCGGATTACCGATATTCCTGGCAGTCTGGTTAGGATACAAGATTTATCACAAGACCAAATTAATAGCATTAAAAGATTGTCAATTCGATAAATCAGATGTGGCTTGATACCACTGGAAAAAACCTGAGCTCCCCTTTGGGGACTCAGGTTTTTTTATGAAGATTTGTATCGAAATCGAAATATATCTTCGAAAATCGGAATATATCTGCGAAAAACGGAATATATCTGCGAAAAACGGAATATATCTGCGAAAATAGAAATATATCTGCGGAAAACCAATTATATCTGCGAAAAACGGAATATATCTGCGGAAATCGAATTATATCTGCGAAACGGCATTTATCTCATCTTAAATCATTTTTTAAAGCTGAATAATTCGGGAAGTGGTGCAATATTATGCTATGTACGATTATACTGTGGATGAAAGGAAACTGATGATGAAAGAGGCGTTTCGCGGTTCTGGAATTGGAGTCATTTTCATGGCGGTCTTCGGAACACTGTGGGCGGGTACCGGTGTAATGGGATTGCAGGGGTGGGGGTTTCCCTACGTGGAACTCGCAGTCATATTCGTGGGAATCATCATGGTTATCGTTGGCATTTCATTAATACATGCATCACAAAAAATGTCCAATCAAGTTTCAGATGATGGGGCAAGACGTCTTAAGCGTATCGGATTTTTGTTTAATATGGTCTTCATTGCCGAAGGTTTGCTGATCGGGATTGCCATTGCCATCTGTAACTTGATCAATCAGACCGATCTTATACCGGGAGTCATTGCCATTATTGTAGGGATTCATTTTTTACCATTGGCGTCACTTTTCCAAATCAAGGTTTATTATGCAACAGGTGTGCTTCTCTGTTTATTGGCGCTTATTACATGGCTGATAGTGCCAGACACCGTCATGCTTGGGGAGCATCAAATCCTTGCACCGTTATCATTGCTCGGCTTTGGATGCGCGCTAATACTCTGGACCACTGGACTTACGCTATGGCTTGGAATAAAGAATTCAAGTCGAACGATAGCCGATGAAGAATGAATCAATGAAAAAACCCGTCATGGCGAACGGGTTTTTTCATTTAATTTTTCATCCAGGTCAAGAGCCTGACAATTTGAAATGGTTCATTCCAAACGAGAATGAAACTTAAAAGAAAGAATGCAGCCACAGCCAAAAATTTCGACATTCCTCTTTCATTTTTATACATGGCCCCTAAGCTGCATAACATACCAATTAGCAACGCACCGAATCCTGAAATCATAAGCAGCTCGGAGGATTTTGAAAAAGCGAGGGAACAGCAAAATGATAGGATACCAATCACTGCAAATGCGATTGACCAATTGCTTAAACGTTTCATAGAGACTCCTTTTTTACTAATTATACCAATTTGGTGTTAGTAATGGAATGAAAAAAATTGAGGTTGTCACTTATGGGAATATATTGTAATATATATAACAATATAAAATATTAGAAGCATTGATAAGGACATGAATCATTTTTACGGTCTGCAGAGAGGGAAGGGCAGCTGCGAACTTCCTGGCTTAGGAAACTGATTTACCGCCTTTGAGCCATATCGGTGAACAAGAGTAACTGATATCGTCTAAGCTGCGTTACAGCTCCAGAGCCATGAGTATTTTTTGCTTATGGGAAATTGGGTGGAATCACGGGTAAACGCACTCGTCCCTTACATAGGGATGGGTGCGTTTTTTATTATTATAATTATTGCCATGATAAGGACATGAATCATTTTTACGGTCTGCAGAGAGGGAAGGATAGCTGCGAACTTCCTGGCTTAGGAAATTGATTTACCGCCTTTGAGCTATATCAATGAACAAGAGTAACTGATATCGTCTAAGCTGCGTTACAAGCTCCAGAGCCATGAGTGTTTTTTGCTTATGGGAAATTGGGTGGAACCACGGGTAAGCGCACTCGTCCCTTGCATAGGGATGTGTGCGTTTTTTTCTATATAAAAATATGGCGATGATAAGGACATGAATCATTTTTACGGTCTGCAGAGAGGGAAGGGCAGCTGCGAACTTCCTGGCTTAGGAAACTGATTTACCGCCTTTGAGCTATATCGGTGAACAAAAAGTAACTGATATCGTCTAAGCTGCGTTACAAGCTCCAGAGCCATGAGTGTTTTTTGCTTATGGGAAATTGGGTGGAACCACGGGTAAACGCACTCGTCCCTTGCATAGGGATGTGTGCGTTTTTTTATTATTAAAAAGGGGTGTTAAAATGATTAAAGTACAATTCCCGGATGGGCAGCAAAAGGAGTATCCGCAAGGGATCACAGTGGAAAGTGTGGCAAGCTCAATCAGCTCAAGTTTAAGGAAAAAGGCAGTAGCTGGAAAACTGGATAAGCAACTGGTTGATCTAAGTCACATGCTTAATAAAGATGGCGAACTGTCGATCTTGACTCTCGATTCGGATGAAGGATTACAAGTATTACGGCATACAGCGGCGCATGTTTTGGCACAGGCTGTAAAAAGATTATACAAAAATGTGGAATTAGGGATGGGACCAGTCGTGGAAGACGGTTTTTACTATGACTTTAAGTTAGACCATCCTTTGAGCTCAGAAGATCTGCAAGCCATTGAAAAAGAGATGGAACATATCATAAGTGAAAATCTGGAAATTAAAAGGATCGAAGTGACATATGAAGAAGCTGTGAAGTTATTCGAGGGCAGAGGGGAGTCATTCAAGTTGGATATAGCCAAGAACATCCCCAATGGTGAAAAATTAACGCTCTATCAACAGGGGGAATTCATCGATCTTTGCAGAGGGCCGCACCTTCCATCCACATCATTTGTAAAATCATTCAGATTGACTCGTGTATCTGGTGCCTATTGGCGGGGAGACAATCAAAATGAAGTTCTCCAAAGGGTGTATGGCGTGGCTTTTCGAAAGAATAAGGATTTACAGGATCATTTTAAATTCCTGGAAGAAGCGGCCAAACGCGATCACCGTAAATTAGGGAAGCAGTTGGAGTTATTCATGTTTTCGGAGGAAGCCCCTGGAATGCCATTTTATTTACCGAAAGGACAAATCGTTAGAAATGAATTGGAGAAGTTCTCGCGGGAGCTTCAGACTGAAGCTGATTACGACGAAGTTCGGACTCCTTTCATGATGAACCAGCGGTTATGGGAACAATCGGGCCACTGGGATCATTATCACGAGAATATGTACTTCACTGAGGTGGATCAAACAAAATTCGCGATGAAGCCAATGAACTGTCCGGGTCATATGCTTATATTCAAAAACAGTCTTTATTCTTACAGGGATTTACCCATCCGGATGGCCGAATTCGGTCAAGTCCACCGGCATGAATATAGCGGTGCATTGAACGGGATGCTGCGTGTCCGTACATTTTGTCAGGATGATGCCCACATCTATGTACGGCAGGATCAAATCGAAAGTGAAATTAAACAAGTGTTTCATCTGATCGATAAGGTGTATCGCACTTTTGGATTCGAGTATTCCGTGGAGCTCTCGACTCGTCCGGAGGATTCAATGGGCGATGAATCCCTTTGGGAAGCTTCTGAAACAGCCCTGAAAAATGTTCTGGAAAGCATCGGGATACAATATCAAGTAAATGAAGGGGACGGGGCATTTTATGGACCGAAAATTGATTTTCATATTAAAGATGCATTAAAACGAAGCCACCAATGTGCAACAATCCAACTTGATTTTCAAATGCCCGACAAATTTGATCTGACTTACATCGATGAAAATAATGAAAAAGTCCGTCCGGTCGTCATTCATCGTGCCATCTTTGGATCGATCGATCGATTTTTTGGAATCCTGATAGAACATTTTGCCGGTGCTTTTCCAGTATGGCTCGCCCCGGTGCAAGTACAGATCATCCCTGTCTCACAAGTTCATCTGGATTATTGTTTACAGGTTCAAAAAGCACTGAAGAATCAAGGCATAAGAGTGAAAATCGATGATCGGAATGAAAAGCTGGGGTATAAAGTCAGGGAAGCACAGATGGGGAAAATCCCATATATGCTGGTCCTTGGAGATAAAGAAGAAAAAGAAAATGAAGTAAATGTCCGTAAATACGGGGAACAAGAATTTGAAAATGTCACAATAGAAACGTTCATCAAGAATATGGTCCAGCAAATAAAAGAACGCAGCATCTAACAGGAAAGCAGCTTAAATTGGAATTCACGAGTAAAAGCGAGAAACTCACGAGTAAAAGCGAGAAATTCACGAGTAAAAGCGAGAAACTCACGAGTAAAAGCGAGAAATTCACGAGTAAATGGAATAAGAAAAGACAGCCGAATAAATCGGCTGTTTTTTTATCTACAAATCCATACCCAGCCAACACCAGGAATGAACTGCTGAAAACAGTTACCCCCCGGGCCGCCTTGACCGCCGCCACCGACAGGGCAGGTTAACCTTATTGTAATCCAACTATATCTATATGATGTACCTCATTTGGTATGCCGCCTTCGAGTATCTGTACCATTCCAGTTAGTATTATTTATCCCCATTAAAATAAAGGTGTGCTGGGTGTTACCCCAAAAACCTCTGAAGCAATGACCTTGCCGGCCTGCGTTTAAATGGCTCTAAATAGTGGCTACTGGAACCAGTGTTTGTACTGGCAGTCTGTCATCATAATAAGGCAAATTAGCATAAGAATTATCGTAATAATATGGAGCAGTATAATATGGAACATTATAAGAGTAATAGCCGTAATTATACATTCAAGAAATCCTCCCTTTGTGTTTACCCTTTCAGGACATGAACAATGAGGGATAATAAAATAGGCGGCCTATTTTATATAAAAGAAATTTATTCGAATTCACGAGTTAATGCTCAACTTCTTATGTAAATAAAACCTTGGCTGCCTGGATGGCAAAGTATAGGCCGATTCCTATAAGGGATAGCCCCGAAATGATCGAGATGCCCATTAGAATGGGTTTGGATAAAAAGCGTCTGAAGCTGCTGGCGATGATGGCCATTACGAAATCCCAGGTTAAGAGGCCGACAAGGATTCCTGAGCTGTATAAAAGTAAATCATCCATATCATATTTTGAAGCGGAGTTTGCGAGAATGGAGCCGTAAATCCCCAGCCAAAACAAAATGGATAAAGGATTCGAAAGGGACATGATGAATCCTGTCAGGAATGAAGAAAAAAGGGAATCTTTCGCTTTTCGTGCATTCACTTCAATCTTCCCTGCACTTAGCAGGCTTTCGATTCCGGTATAGGTCAGGACGAAAAATCCAAAAAGCCATAAAAATGTCTTCATGAAGGAGTTGTCCAAAAAGTGGACGACACCGAAAAAGACGAGGGCTATAAAAACAAAATCCGCTAAAATGGCACCCCAGCCAAATACCCAGGCATGCCAAAAACCCTTCTTGATTCCTTTGTCCAATTGAGCAGCGTTTATGGGACCGATAGGAGCCGCCAGTGATAAACCTAATAATACAAAGCTGAAAAAAACACCCAATTCATCACCTCATCGTTTATACATCTTCGCTTATTTGAATGTATTCAAACATTTGGACTTGTACCACCTTTTTAGTCCTATTTTTTAAGTTTAGTCCGCCTTGTCTGACCTGGTGTTTTTGTAACAACATAGAAAACTCCTTCATAATGTAATTTAGTCAAATGGAAAGAAGCCAATTTTAGTGCATGCGCTATTCAAAGCGGAATTGGAGGAGAATTATGCCTGAATTATCAATGCCGAATAAATATAAAACAATTCTTGATATCATGCATACTGATATTGCAATAAATGAAATGAAGGATCATTTTGAAGAAGGACTTTCAAATGCGTTAAACCTTATTAAAGTATCAGCCCCTTTCGTTTTACATGAAGGTAATGGCATCAATGACAATTTAAATGGTGTGGAGCGGATTCTTACCTTTGATGCTCTGGATATTAAGAATAAACATATAGAAGTGGTTCAATCTTTGGCAAAGTGGAAAAGAATCACTCTTTCAAGGTATGGTTTGGCTTGTGATGAAGGCATTTACACAAATATGAATGCAATAAGACGTGATGAAAAACTGGATCATTTACACTCGTTATTTGTGGATCAATGGGACTGGGAGAAAGTCATAACGAAAGAACAGCGTAACGTGGATACATTAATATCCGAAGTGAAAAAAATATATGGTGCCATTAAATCGACCGAACGTTATATGTTTGAATTCCATCATCTGCTTACGCCTGTGTTACCTGAGGACATTCACTTCATTACGACCCAGGAGTTGGAGGATTTATACCCGGATCTTACTCCGAAGGAAAGAGAGAACGTGGCAGCGAAGAAATATGGTGCAATTTTCATTATGAAAATTGGCGGAGCGTTACAATCGGGGGAAAAGCATGATGGACGTTCACCGGATTATGATGATTGGGATCTAAATGGAGATATCGTTTTATGGAACCCACTCTTGGAATGTGCTTTTGAGGTTTCTTCAATGGGCATTCGAGTAGATGAAAAGTCATTGTTAAAACAATTAAGATTATCCAAAAACGAAAATCGTAAGGTGCTGGATTATCATAAGGCCGTATTGGAAGGAAAGCTTCCGTATTCAATAGGCGGGGGAATAGGGCAATCCAGATTATGCATGTTTTTGTTGAAGAAAGCACATATTGGCGAGGTTCAGGTTTCGGTATGGAATGACCAAATAATAGAGGAATGTGAAAAAAGGAATATTATTCTTTTATAAAGACGAAAGAACTCAAACCATTCTTAAACAGAATGGTTTTTTTGTTTTAAAGGGAATAGGGGTAATTTTGGGAGAAGCGCAACTGAATAAATGTTTCTGCACTATAACATAATAATTTAAGACATCTAATATAGGATGCAAAACAAATTGGTTTCACAAATGGTTACCTTTTATGCAATAAGTTGCTTTTATAATGGATGAGGAGTGTAAGTATGGAAGGTCATGAGAAGCAAAATAAAGATGTAAGCGTGTGGTGCTTGATCAGTATGGCATCGATTCCATTGGTGATGACACTTGGAAATTCAATGCTTATCCCGGTTTTGCCCATTTTCGAGGAAAAGGTGGGGATATCTTCATTTCAATCAAGTATGGTGATAACAAGCTATTCCGTTGCATCCATCTTTTTAATTCCCATTGCTGGTTATTTATCAGATCGATTCGGACGGAAAATGGTCATTCTGCCAAGCTTGATCCTAGCCCTTATCGGTGGTTTGATAGCTGGTTATGCGTCATGGAAAATGGAAAATCCCTATACATGGATCATCATTGGAAGGGTATTGCAAGGGATTGGGGCGTCTGGGGCCTCGCCCATCATTTTGCCTTTGGTGGGGGATTTATACAAAGATGATGATGAAAAAACGAGTTCTTGTTTGGGAATCATAGAAACCTCGAATACGTTTGGGAAAGTGCTTAGTCCAATATTAGGTTCCCTGTTTGCTGCATTTATCTGGTTTTTACCATTCTTCTCGATTTCATTCTTCAGTTTAATATCTATTGTTTTGGTCTTTTTCTTTATAAAGGTACCAAAGGAGAAGGATGAGCCGAAGAAATTCAAGGATTTCTGGCATGATACGAAAAAAATATTCAAGAAGGAAGGAAAATGGTTATATACGGTTTTCCTCATTGGTGTCTTTGTCATGTTGGTTTTGTTCGGTGTTCTTTTCTTTTTGTCTGATAATCTGGAAAAAATCCATGATTTGCATGGAATCAAAAAAGGTTTAGTGATAGCGATCCCGCTATTTTTTCTTTGCGTATCTTCTTATGTTGCAGGGAAAAAAATCAAGGGGGAATTACCAATCATGAAAAAGATCATCATGATCAGTTTAGCTGTCCTTTCAATCAGCCTTGTATTTGTCGGTTTTACTAAAAACAGGGTCGTCCTTCTATTGGTAATAACAAGCTTGGTGGGCATAGCAATTGGTGCTTTATTGCCGACACTCGACGCAATCATCACTCAAAATATAGAAAAGGAACAGCGGGGGACGATAACCTCCTTCTACATGTCATCAAGGTTCATCGGCGTTGCGGCAGGCCCTCCGGTCATGTCCCTTGTCATGAAAAATCATATCAATATGACCTATATCATTTCTGGGATCATTGGTATAGGCATCGTATTGATTGTTATGAAATTCATTAGTTCAGACAAAAAAGAAGCTGCTGCCTAATCGGCTTCAATACATCTCAAAAAAGCCGGGCTTTCCTTTCCCACGGCTTTTTTTAGTGAATTGGGAAATTTTTTTGGCATGTGGTTATAGGCAGAGGGTTGTCACATAAAATGTACAAGTCATGAACTAGCTCGAAGGAGTGATGCTTTTTGAGTGTACATTTACTGCTAAGTTACTTTTTCTTAGGACTTACCCTTGCAGCACCGATCGGCCCGGTGAACTCCGCTCGTATCGATAAAGGAATCAAGAACGGGTTTTGGCATGCCTGGATCGTTGGGGCAGGGTCGATGATCGCAGATGCCTTGTTCATGATTTTAGTATATGTAGGAATGGTGCGGTTTTTAGAAATCCCGATCGTCCAGATATTTCTTTGGCTTTTTGGCGGCTTTGTGCTTATTTATTCCGGGGTCGAAAGTATATTACGGGTTAATACGATATTATTAAACGAATACAGGAATAGAGATTCTTTAATTTCCTGTTTTTTGACTGGGTTCATCATGTCCGTGACCAGTCCATTATCCATTTTATTTTGGTTGGGGATATATGGATCTGTTTTAGCTAAAACGGCTTCAAGTTATGGGACATCCCAACTTTTCATTTATAGCGGGATGATCTTTCTTGGTCTTACCTGCTGGGATTTTTTTGTAGCGGCATTAACGAATGGATTTCGCAGGTTCTTAAATGAAAAAAGCTTAATGGCCATTTCGATCATCTCTGGATTATCATTGGTCGGCTTTGGGGTTTATTTTGCTTATCAAGGCATTTCTGCCATCCTATCTTAAAGGGAAAGCTTCAGGTTATTACATAGGGTATTTGAAAACTTCTTCCTTGCATAATTCATTGTGGCATTATCAACACTATGAATGATGGAAGGGGGTAATGTTATGACAACAAAAGCCAATTGCAGTTCAGCGAAAGGAAAGGCTGGTCAGGATTCCAATGCATCCGGTGAACAACAGGGCGACATGAAATGGTGGCAGCTATCATTGGTCGGGGTAGGCTGTACGATCGGGACAGGGTATTTCCTCGGATCGACCATAGGGATTAAAACGACTGGGCCATCCATTGTATTTTCATTTGTATTGGCTGCACTGGGTACCTATATCGTTTATAATCTGCTTGCCAAGATGACGGCTGCCGATCCTCAAGAAGGTTCTTTTTGTTATTATGCCAATAAAGCATTTGGACGATGGGCGGGCTTTAGCTGTGGCTGGAATTATTGGTCCTCCAATATATTGATCATGGGAAGCCAGCTTACTGCGCTTTCGCTATTATCTCAATTTTGGTTCCCGAAAGTGCCGCTTTGGCTATTTGCATCCGGTTTTGCCATTGTTTCAATCGTGGTGGTATTGCTGGGAACAAAAGGGTTCGACAGGGTGGAAAACATCCTTGCTGTAATTAAGACAGCAGCAATCGTAATGTTTATCATCATTGCAATATGTGCCGTTTGCGGCTGGTTCGGTCTTGCTGGAGCGAAACCGCCATCATTTCCGAATACGTACAATGAATTATTCCCAAAAGGGCTAAAGGGGTTTTGGACATCCCTTATCTATGCCTTTTATGCGTTTGGCGGCATTGAGGTCATTGGATTGATGGCGATGCAGCTTAAAAAGAAAGAAGATGCACCAAAGGCAGGGACGATCATGCTCTTGGTCCTTACCATTATATATGTGGTTTCGTTGGGATTAGCCGTAACCATGATTTCGTTAGGGGCATTCAGTGAAAAAGAAAGCCCATTCGTTTCGGCATTGGACAGTTATCACCTGACATTTTTCCCGCACGTTTTTAATGGTGCGATCATCATTGCCGGTTTCTCGACGATGACCGCTTCACTATTCGGTGTAACCAATTTATTGGTAACGCTATCCAATGATGGGAATGCACCCGCATTATTCATGCAAAAGATCAAGAAATTCAAAGATCTTCCGCTGCCGTCACTGGGGCTTGGAGCCTTAGGTCTTTTAGGATCGATCATCACTGCCTTGCTCCTGCCAGGAAAGATTTATGAATACATTACAACATCTGCTGGTATATTGCTTTTGTATAACTGGGCATTCATCATTCTTTCTTCATTCAAAATCTTGGAAAATAAGATGTGGAGTAAGATTACGGCGGTTTTCGGACTGCTTTTAATTTTAGCGGCAGTAAGTGGAACACTTCTTGAAAAAGAGATACGTCCAGGATTTTTCATCAGCCTTTTATTCATCGTGATCATCGGTCTTGCAGCCGTTTTCATGAAGTTCAAGGTATGGAATAAGAACAAGGCAATGGCCGCAAAAGCGAGTAAATCAGGACTCGATTAAAAAAGGAACTCGACTATTTCAAAGTCGAGTTCCTTTCGATTTGGCGCTAAATTTCAATGATTATTGGAAGGATCATTGGTTTTTTCTTCGTTTGATTAAAGAGATATTGCCCCAGTTCCTTCTTAATGGTTTGTTTAATGATGTTCCACCGGTATATTTTTTCACTTTGTAAGTCGTTGACCGTTTTCGTGACAAGACGATTCACATTTTTAAGGAGGTCCTCGGAATTTTGAACATATACAAATCCACGGGAAATGGTATCAGGTCCTGATACTATTTTTCTTTCCGTCTTGCTTAGTGTTATGACGATCACGAGCATTCCATCTTCGGAAAGCTGCTTACGGTCCCGCAGAACGATTTCTCCAACATCCCCAACGCCAACACCGTCGACAAAGGTATTGCCGGCAGCCACCTTTCTTGTTTGACGGGCAACGGAGTTTTCAATATCCACCACATCACCATTATTGATGATGAAAGTGTGGTCCTTCTCCACCCCGACAGACTCAGCTAACAATCGATGCTGGTGCAGCATCCGATACTCACCGTGAATCGGGATGAAATACTTAGGTTTCATCAGGGTTAGCATGAGCTTTAACTCTTCCTGATAAGCATGTCCTGATACATGCATGCCCGTTACAGTCCCAGAACCGTAAATGACCTTGGCACCCAGTTGAAACAGGTTGTCGATGATACGTGAAACATCCCGTTCATTTCCGGGTATTGGTGTGGAGGCAAGAATCACTGTATCATCGGGCAATATGCTCATATCCCGATAATTCGAACTGGAAAGGCGGGAAAGGGCGGCAAACGGCTCTCCTTGACTTCCTGTACATAAAACCGCGACCCTTTCCGGAGCATAACTATCGACTTCTTGTGGTTGGATAAGCATCCCATCAGGAACCTCGAGATAGCCGCGTTCAATAGCAACGGTTACGACGTTCACCATGCTTCGTCCAATCAGGGCTAGTTTCCGGTTTGTCTTCTGTGCAGCGTTCACAACTTGTTGAACACGATTGACATTTGAAGCGAATGTCGAAAGGATGACTTTCTGTTTTGCCTGCATGAAGGCCTCTTCAATATGGCTGCCAACCAGATGCTCCGAGGGACTGGAGCCGGGACGCTCTGCGTTCGTGCTTTCCGATAGTAAAACGAGGACACCTTCACTCCCGATTTTGGCCATTTTATGAATATCGGGATACTGATCATTCATCGGGGTCAAGTCAAACTTGAAGTCCCCTGTATGAACGACCGTGCCTTCCGGCGTATGCATGGTGACTCCGAGGCAATCGGGAATACTATGATTCGTTTTGAAAAAGTCCAGAGCCATTTCCCCGAATTCCAGCTTTGAATCCGAATCGATCTGGATTAATTCCGTATCACCCAAAAGGTTATGTTCTTTTAACTTCAATTCAATCAAACCAAGTGTTAAACGTGTGGCATAAATGGGCACATTCAATTTTTTCAAGAAATAAGGGATACCGCCGATATGATCTTCATGCCCATGAGTCACAATTAAAGCGCGGATCTTCTCCTTATTCTCCTGAAGAAAGGAAATATCAGGAATGATCAAATCGACTCCTAATAAACTTTCATCAGGAAACTTTGCACCACAATCAATAATGACGATATCGTTAGAATATTGAATCACATACATGTTTTTACCGATTTCATTCACTCCGCCCAGAGCCAATATGGACAAAGCATTCTCTTTCACACTCAAGTAGATAGACCTCCCTTTATTATGATAAGGATAGTGTTTCCTTAGGTCGCTTTTATAAAACCAACTCTTTTTTAAAATCAGGGCAATTCAAAAAGCCATAAAAAAAACACCTGCCGCTTTCGGTAGGTGCGTATCTTCAATTTTATCGGCTCAAGCAAGAATGGATGCTTTCTTCAAAAGTCTCCATGTATGCTTGGATCTGTGAAGCATATCCAGTTTTCAATGTGGCCAGAAGACTTTCTATCAAGAATTCTCGCGGTTTGTCTGACTGCATAAGCTCATCTTGGATGAAATCGACCAATTCAATGGCTCTTCTTCGATCTTCATCGCAAGGAATAGCTTTGTTTATCGCTTTTTTCAATTCCGTGGTGGAATGAAGCAAATCATTATGGCAAGCATCAAGCTGGTTTGTGAATTTTGGAAACCACGTATCCATTAATTCCGGATCAATGATCTGTTCCCCGCTTTCAGCCACTTCATTGACTAAATGGACAATGCGATTCATGCAATAGCGGATAATTTGTATGTCCGGTGTACCGGCGGGATTAGCACGGTAACTAAAATGGCTCATGTGGGTCATCATCGAATGAAAGATAATGACGCTATCTAAAAGATAGGGTTTTTTACTTTCACCGAAGATATCGATAAAACGGTTATACATCCAGCGTAAGCTCAACAATAGCGTCTTATTGATGAATTGTTTTAATTCTTCATCATTGGAAACACGGACTTCTTCGATCAGGATAAGCAATTTGCTTTGCTTGTTCACCATCAATTGCAGTTCGAGCTGCCGGATGAAAATTTCAATATCGGCGGAATCTTGACCAATCAACAGTTTTTCCCGTTCATGGCGGATCTTTGTATAAAAGGAGCGGAAAATGGCTATAAATAATTCACCCTTCGAAGGGAAATAATTATAAAATGTACCTTTTGATATACCGCTGCCGTCTAAAATGTCCTGAATGGACGTCGCTTGGTAGCCTTTGTCAATAAACAGCTTATGAGCCGTATCGATGACATTCTGCCTTCGGTTGTTCATCATATCACCTGATTTTCATTATACTGCTTGTATAAATTTAATCGTACTCTATTTTTCATCACAGCACAAACCCTTATTTAAACCAGTAAATTTTTATTGCAAAAAATGAACTAGGGGTATATTATTGATTTTGTGAGATTGAAATATACCGCTCGTATAATTAAATGAACCAATAGTTTGAATGGAGGAATAGATAAAAAGTGAGTACTGCACAAATAAATGAGAAAAAGGGTTCGTATGGCATTTTGGCCATACTGATGGTCGGTGCGTTCATATCGATACTGAATTCAACCCTTTTAAATATTGCACTGCCATCAATCCAAATAGACCTGGGAATCGAGACTGCCACAGTCCAATGGCTGACAACGGGCTACATGCTCGTGAACGGAATCATGATTCCGACAACTGCCTTCTTAATAAGAAAATATTCGGTGCGTAATCTGTTCCTGACAGCCATGCTTCTATTCTCAATCGGGACGATCGTGGCAGGTGTAGCGCATGTATTCCCGCTATTATTGGGCGCACGTATGGTTCAGGCTGCCGGTTCGGCAATCATGATGCCATTATTAATGAACGTACTTTTAACTTCTTTCCCTGTTGAAAAACGGGGCTCGGCAATGGGACTATTCGGTTTGGTCATGATGTTTGCCCCTGCAATCGGGCCGACGCTTTCAGGCTGGATCATCGAACATTATGATTGGAGAATGCTATTCCATTTCATTACTCCGCTAGCTTTACTAGTGCTTATTTTCGGCTTCTTTAAACTTAAAGACCACAAGGAAAAAGTCGATATCTCAATTGATAAAATATCGGTCATCCTTTCAAGCTTAGGCTTCGGCGGTTTGCTTTACGGATTCAGTTCGGCAGGCAGCAAGGGTTGGGATAGCCTAGAGGTATACGGAACACTGATTGTCGGTGCGATCTCCCTGATCCTTTTCATAACACGCCAGCTTAAAATGGAAACACCAATGCTTGAGTTCAAGATCTTCAAGCACCCGATGTTCGCTTTATCCGCAACGATCTCAATCGTACTGAACATGGCGATGTTCTCGGGGATGATCTTAATTCCGATGTACACACAAACAGTACGTGGCATTTCACCATTCGATTCTGGATTACTGATGCTTCCAGGTGCGTTATTAATGGCCCTCATGTCACCGGTTACCGGTAAGCTTTTCGATAAGTTCGGTGCCCGCATCCTTGCTTCAATCGGTTTGCTTATCACCGTGGTAACTACGTATTTGCTAAGTAAATTATCAATGGAAACTACGTATACAGAAATTGTAATCCTGTTTTCCGTTCGTTCCTTCGGGATGTCAATGTCCATGATGCCGATCATGACAAATGGTTTGAACTCGCTGCCAGCCCGCATGAACCCGCACGGTACAGCCATGAATAACACACTGAACCAAATTTCCGGGGCGATCGGTACGGCATTGCTCGTTACGGTCATGTCTAACCGTGCAGCTTCTACTGCCGAAGATTTAATGACGAAAGCGATGAGCAAATTAACAAGCCAGCCCACCGCTGAGATGATGGGCCAAATGAAAGCCCAAATCGGGATGCAGGCAATGCTGGATGGAATTAACTTCTCCTTCTTTGTATCTACCTTCATTGCCGGTG
Source organism: Peribacillus sp. 05N428 (assembly GCF_056397085.1). Taxonomy (NCBI): domain Bacteria; kingdom Bacillati; phylum Bacillota; class Bacilli; order Caryophanales; family Bacillaceae; genus Peribacillus; species Peribacillus sp. 05N428. The sequence continues at coordinate 35,406 of NZ_JBFTMS010000020.1, forward strand.
TGGCGCTGATTCTGGCATTATTCATTAAGCGTGCTTGGCCGGCTGAAGAAAAACCAGCTGTGAAAAAAGATCAAACCGCTTAAATGAAACATAAAAGGCCCTATGCCACCTGAATCGTTCAGGCAGCATAGGGCTTTTTCTATTCTGCCTTTTATTTAAGGCCCGTAACGGAATGTAATGCAGGCTGCTGCGGAATGAAGCCAAAGGATGAATAAATGGATGAAGGCAGGAATAAAAGGTGTGAAGGCAGAAATGATCAGATGCAGGATGAAAAAATGGGTGAAGGCATAAAACGTATAATTTACTTATAGTCAACATAGTATTTTAGAGGTTTTTTTTTAAAATAGATCGGGGTTCAAAATGACGAATCCGATCCTGGGAGTGAACGGAGATGGAAATTCGGGTTAATCAAATTGAGTTGAATGGACTCACGTTTCAATATCGGGAGTGCGGGGATGTTTCTGCACCACCGCTTGTTGTTCTTCATGCGCTGGGAAAAAGTTCGGAATCATGGGACCAAGCGGCTGCCGCATTAGGAGAAAGTTATCGTGTTTTAGCTTTAGATCAACGGGGCCACGGTGGGAGTGCGAGAACGAATACATATACTTTTGAATCGATGCGTGATGATTTGCTTCATTTTGCGGATGCGCTTGATTTAGGAAGGTTTTCGCTAATGGGGCATTCCATGGGGGGGACGGTTTCCTATCTTTTCTCGCAAACTTTTCCTTCGAGGATAGAAAGGTTGATTGTCGAAGACACACCGCCTCCTTTCTCGGATAAACAAATGGAGGTTCCTTCCAGGCCTTCTGTTCCACTGCCGTTTGATTGGCAGGTAGTGCCTTCGATTCTACAGCAGCTTAATGAACCCGATCCCGAATGGTGGGCACGCCTCACCGATATTATGATGCCGACGCTTGTTATCGGGGGCGGGGCCAGCCATATTCCCCAAAATAAATTGCAGGAGGTTTCCGAGCTTATCCCCAATTGCGAATTGGTGACGATAGAGGATGCCGGACACTTTGTCCATGAAGATGATTTACCTGCTTTCTTGTCTGTCGTAAAAAGGTTTCTTTCCAAAGGGCAGGCGCTTTAAGGCGATAGGAGGGTTGCCGGTGCAGCCCTCTTATTTCTGCTTAAAATGGTTTATTTTAAAGACAGCATTTACCGATTTATTATTAAGGATTTCCAGCAGCTGTTCAGCCATATAGTCAGCGCTATATTTAAAGCCAGTGTTGACCCATTCGATGATCATGCCCAATATCGCATATGCTTGGTAACTGGAGGCAAGTTCTTTATTGATCTTAGGGTTCGGCCGGTAATCTTCCAGGTCCTCCACTGGAAGTTTCTTCAACTCATTACAAATCCGTTCCAGTAATGTAGGCCATGCATTCGACTTTAGGATGAGGGTATAAATGTTTGCATGGTTAGCAACATGTTCAAATATTTTGATGACCGAAGCCGTTAGTTCATTGATGGTGAAAGTTTCGGCGTTCTTATAAGGTTCCCGGTAAGATATGATCAAATCGGCAATCACATCCTCCATGACCTCTTCAAGCAGTTCCTCTTTGTACTGATAGTGTTTATAAAATGTACCCCGATTAAGGTCGGCGAGTTCTACAATATCAGTAATCGATATCTCCCTGAAATCCTTACTTTGCATTAAAGAAATGAGGGATTCTTTCAAAGCCATTTTGGATTTCCTGATCCTTCTATCAATCCCAGTATTATTATCAGTCATTTTCTTCATCCTTTGTTCGTTATTGTGCTTTTAATAAACATAGTTACTACTTTCTGTTCATTATTCAACATGGAGGACAGCATTTGCTGATTGTATAAGCCTACTGAAACTAATTATACTATAAAGGAAGGTAGATAATGAACATCTGTACAATAAGTAACGCTTCACTAGAATGAATGGGGGAGTTCAAATGAAATTACAAGACAAAGTTGCCGTTGTGACAGGAGCAGCATCAGGCATGGGGAAACAAATTGCCCTAGATTATGCTCGAGAAGGAGCTAAAGTCGTCGTATCGGATTTAAATCTTGATGGTGCGAACGATACGGTGGAAGAAATAAAAGCGAGTGGCGGAATGGCCTTTGCCATCAAAACGAACGTAGCGGTGGAGGAAGATATTCAACATTTGATCGATACCACGGTCAGTACGTATGGAACGGTGGATATTTTGGTGAATAACGCGGGTATCATGGATGGCATGGAACCTGCTGGAGACATTGAAGATTCTAAATGGGATCGGATTTTTGCCATTAACACGACAAGCGTCATGCGTTCGACTAGAAAGGTGATGCCGATCTTTTTAGAAAAACAAAAAGGGGTCATCATCAATATTGCTTCTGCTGGCGGTTTGTACGGTGCCCGGGCTGGTGCGGCTTACACTGCCTCTAAACATGCAGTCGTTGGTTTCACGAAAAACACGGGCTACATGTATGCCAATAACGGGATTCGCTGCAATGCTATAGCACCAGGCGGAGTAGAAACCAATATTGGTTCCAGCATGACGAATATCAATGAGTTTGGCTTCTCTCGCCAACAACTGGGTATGGCGATCAATCCACGAAACGGCAAACCTGAGGAAATCGCTAAAGTGGCATTATTCCTTGCTTCAGACGATTCCAGTTTTGTTAATGGTACTGTCATTACGGCAGATGCTGGTTGGAGTGCATATTAAGCCATGAATTAAAAAGGTAATGGTCAAGTACTTGGTGACTGATGATCCATGCATTCCTGCCAGTAAGCAGGGATGCATGTTTTTTTGAGTGGAGCCTTGGCAGGGTATTTGGAGGGGGATTGTGGTTAGCCAGCAATTTCCATGAGGAAGGTTTTGACTTCATCGGGTGATTTCAATCGAAAGTGGATTAGTGGGGGCTGGATAGTTCCGCTACTATCCAGTTTTTCTCAAAAAGAATTATGCTATCAATTGGATTTAAAAGATAAGTTGAACTCTGAAATCTCGGAAGCAAAATAGGTTCCCTGAAAAAATCCACTTTCCTTATGAAATAGAATCATTGAGTAATCCATTAGTTTGCTGCGGTACCTCGCAAACAATCTATTAATGTTCGTGAGAATATTGAAGGACTTTCTGACGGACGTAATCAAGGTGCTTGTACATTTGGCTGAATGCTTCATGTGGATCATGTGCTGCAAGTGCAGCATAGATAGCTTTATGATACTTCACAGTCAGTTCCCGTTCCCTGAATTGAATCAAGCTATTTATTTTATTATGAGTGATCAATAAGGAATCGATCATGCCTTCAATGATGGGATTGTTCGCACTTAAAGCGATGATCTTATGGAATTCTTTATCGGCCTCTCCATAATCGTTGTCTTCACTATTGGCAATCGTGTCAATCGTAACTTGCAGTTTCTCCAGTTGCTCGTCTGTGATCTTCTCGGCAGCCATTGTTACCAATCCCAACTCCAAAGCCATTCGCGCTTCGATGATCGCTGGTAAATTATCGGTAGCCAACGCAAGCATCACAGAGAATGGATGTGTACCGATTTTATCGTTAAAAAAGGTTCCTTCACGCGTTTTCCGTGTAATGACCCCTAGTGTATCAAGGGCACTGAGCGCCTCACGTAAAACAGGCCGGCTTACTTCAAGTTCTTTCATAAGCTCCATTTCAGGAGGCAGTTTGTCGCCCGCTTTCATTTGGCCAGTAACGAGCAGATGCACGATTTGATCCACGACTTGTTGTGAAAGAGTATTGCGATGTACCGATTGTACGCCTAATTTCTTTGACGATTCTTCCATTATGTAACCCCTTTTCTGTTAAATCCTATATGTATTCCTACTGTAAGACTAATTATATAATATAATACACTTATTTGCATGTAGACCTATGTCCAAAAAAAGTAAAATGCGCCGCTCTAAAGAGAGAGACGCACGCATTGTTGGTAAAAAATCATCTGACAAGGCAAGGTGATTTTGGATTGAACTTCCATCCGGAAACCAAGTATTTCATAGCCATCGAATCATCACGGGCACCAAGTCCTTTTTGTTTATAAAGCTGATGTGCCTTCTCGATTTGTTCCATATCCACTTCAATTCCAAGTCCGGGTTTGGAAGGGACATCGACCATTCCGCCGACAATTTTAAAAGGTTCTTTCGTCAAACGCTGCCCATCCTGCCAAATCCAGTGGGTATCGATCGCAGTGATTTTTCCAGGTGCGGCTGCAGCAACGTGTGTAAACATGGCAAGTGAAATATCAAAGTGATTATTCGAGTGTGATCCCCAAGTCAAGCCCCAGTCGTTACACATTTGAGCGACACGGACTGAGCCTTGCATCGTCCAAAAATGCGGATCGGCAAGAGGAATGTCCACGGATTGAAGTTGAATGGAGTGCCCCATTTGCCTCCAGTCCGTTGCAATCATATTCGTAGCGGTTGGAAGGCCCGTTGCGCGCCTGAATTCCGTCATGATTTCCCGGGCGGAAAAACCATTTTCCGCTCCGCATGGATCTTCCGCATAAGCCAAAACATGATGTTGATCCCGGCAAAGTTTAATCGCATCCTCAAGCAGCCAGCCGCCATTTGGGTCAAGGGTGATCCTGGCTTCAGGGAAGCGTTCCGCAAGTGCCGTCACCGCTTCGATTTCTTCTTCCCCGCGCAAAACCCCGCCTTTCAATTTAAAATCATTGAAACCATAGCGAGAGTGGGCGGCTTCTGCCAAGCGGACAATCGATTCGGGTGTCAGCGCTTCCTCATGACGGAGGCGAAGCCAGTCATCTTCCGCTTCCGGTTCGCTTAAATAACCAAGATCTGTTTTATTGCGGTCACCTACATAAAATAAGTAGCCCAGCATTTCCACTTTATCACGCTGCTGTCCTTCGCCGAGAAGGGCTGCGACTGGAACACCTAAATGTTGGCCAACTAAATCAAGAAGTGCCGCTTCCAATGCTGTTACGGCATGAATGGCAATACGAAGATCGAACGTCTGAAGGCCGCGCCCTCCAGCATCCCGGTCCGCAAACTGCTTGCGGATGGCATTTAGAATGTTGTTGTATGTCCCGATGGACTGGCCGACAACCAATTCTTTAGCATCTTCGAGTGTCTGGCGGATTTTTTCGCCTCCAGGAACTTCACCGACACCCGTATTACCCGCATTGTCTTTTAGAATGACGATGTTCCGGGTGAAATAAGGAGCATGGGCACCACTCAAGTTCAAAAGCATGCCGTCATGGCCCGCAACTGGAATGACGCTCATTTCTGAAATTACCGGTGTGCCGATTTTTACATTATCCTTTAGCAATTGATTGTTCATGATTTTTTCCCCCTGCCAGAATATTTAGTTTACTATGACTTTAACTCTACACGTTTAATTTCACCAACTAGGAATAAATAACTTAAAATCGCGACAAGAGCATTAGCACAAACGAAGACTAGCGCACCATTGAACGACCCTGTCGTGGCAATGATATATCCGATGATAATCGGTGTTGTAATGCCGGCAATGTTACCGAATGTGTTGAAAAGCCCGCCGCTGACACCTGACATTTCCTTTGGAGAGGTATCGGCCACTACCGCCCAGCCGAGTGCCCCGAATCCTTTACCGAAAAACGCAAGGGCCATAACGAAAATGACAACCCATTCCGTATCTACATAATTTGCTGCCACCAAGCTCATCGATAGAATCATCCCAACAACAATTGGCAACTTTCTGGCGACAGTCAATGAGAATCCCTTCCGTAACAAGAAATCCGAGAATGTCCCTCCGAGAATGCCGCCAAAAAACCCACAAATGGCCGGAAGGGAAGCGACGAATCCAACTTCAAGAATGGTCATGCCCCTTTCTTGTACTAGGTACACAGGAAACCATGTCAGGAAAAAGTACGTTAACGTCGTAATGCAATATTGTCCGAGATAAACACCTAACAGCATGCGATTTGATAATAGCTGCTTTATATGATTCCAGTTGACGCCTTTCTTTTCCTCCTTATTTGTACTGGTTTGATCCATATTGATCAAAGCGCCGCCCGCTTCGATATATTCAAGCTCAGCTTGGTTGATGCGTGGATGTTCCTTTGGGCCATAAATCGTTTTCAGCCAGATGAAAGCAACGATGATTCCTAAAGCCCCCATAAAGAAGAAGACGTATTCCCAACCGAATTTATACGTAATGTAACCCATGATCGGTGCAAAGAGAACGGTTGCAAAATACTGGGCCGAATTGAAAGTGGCAGCCGCGGTTCCGCGTTCATGGCTTGGGAACCAGGTGGCAACGATGCGGCTGTTGGCCGGAAAGGAAGGGGCTTCCGCCAATCCAACTAAGAAGCGCAGTCCGAACAATACCATGACAGCCGTTCCCGCAGAACCGAAAAAACCGAGAAACCCTTGTAAAAGCGTAAAGGTAGACCATAACGTGATACTCCAAAAATAAACTTTTTTCGAGCCAAAACGGTCTAAAAGCCATCCGCCTGGAATTTGTCCAGCTACATAAGACCAAGCGAAAGCGGAGAAAACATAGCCCATCATGACTGAATCGAGACCAAGCTGACCAGACATGTCCGTACCCGCAATGGATAGCGTCGCACGATCCGCATAATTCAGGGCTGTAACCAAAAAGAGCATAAAGACAATGAACCATCGTGTGCGTGTTTTTTTCTGGGCACTTGGCAGTTTAGGAGATGGTTGAAAAACTTTTTCTTCAGCGTTCATATACTCACTTCCTTAATCGTATTTTATTATATTTTCTAATTGATACCGCTTACAATGTTAACTGTTTCCTCCTTCGTGAAAATTCTTAATATTTAGTTTTGTCCAATGGTAAGACAAATAAAATTGTTTGTCAATGGCTTTTTTTCTTAAAAGTTTTTTCATTTTAGCTCCTTCATTATCGTGTTTTTTTGTATATATTAGAAGCGAAATTATCGAGGGATGAAGTAGTGCTTCATTTTTCAGAAAATAAAAAAAATACGATTGACCAGATGGTGTATTTGTCTTACAATAAAACAATAATACGCAAGGGGGAATAAAAAATGAATAAGATCCGCAAGGCACCTAAAGGAATTCTCGGATTTCCCGTGGCACCATTCACAACGAGTAATAAGCTTGATGAACAAGCACTCGCCCAAAATATCCAATTTTTATTAGATGAGGGACTAGAAGCTATTTTCGTGGCATGTGCAGCAGCGGAATATCCATCATTAAGTAAAGAGGAATATGAAGCGATGGTCGAGGTAGCCGTATCCGTCACCGCTGGAAAAGTACCTGTATACACAGGGGTAGGCGGGAATATTCAAACTTCCCTCGAACTTGCCAGAATATCTGCGGAAAAAGGGGCAGATGGTTATTTAATATTACCTCCATATCTCGTTACTGGAGAACAGGCTGGTCTGTCGGCTTATTTCAAAGCCATCGCAGAGAGTACAGACTTGAATTCCATCGTATATCAGCGTGATAATGTAGCATTTTCACTTTCAACTTTGGAAGCGCTTGCTGAGGTCCCGCAGGTAGTCGGCGTCAAAGACGGTCTGGGCAATATGGAGTTGAATGGACTCCTTACACAAACCTTCGGAAAACGTTTCGGCTGGCTGAACGGAATGCCGCTTGCGGAAGTTACCATGTCGGCCTACGTTCCACTTGGCTTTGATTCCTATTCATCGGCGATATCCAATTACATCCCGCATATCTCACGAAAGTTCTATAATGGCATTTTGAGCGGAGATCAAGAAACGGTCAATGAAATTTACCAGCAGGTCATCATGCCGATCAACAACATTCGCCGTCAGCGAAAAGGGTATGCCGTTTCTCTCATTAAAGCAGGTATGGAGATTATGGGAATGCCGGTTGGGCAAACAGTCAGATTACCGATTCTTCCGGTGGAAAAAGAACATTATGCAGAAATGCAAACAATATTAGAGAATGCTTTAGATCGTTTTCCAAAAGAAACACCAATTCAATCAATCTAATAAGGGTGGGGATTATATATGATAACTACAGTTCAAACAAAAACGTATCTTAACTATATTAATGGTGAATGGGTTGCTTCCATTTCAAATGAAGTTGAAAAAAGTTTAAACCCGGCAGATAAACAGGCAATTGTCGGTTATGTACAAAAATCCACCAAGGATGACTTGAACCTGGCAGTGGAAGCAGCGAAAAAGGCGAAAGGTAAATGGCGCAAATTAGCTGGTTCAGAGCGCGGGGAGTATCTATATAAAGCAGCGCAAATTCTTGAAAAGCGGATTGATGAAATCGCAGAATGTGCAACACGGGAAATGGGCAAGACATTTGCTGAAACAAAAGGGGAAACGGCACGCGGTATTGCGATCCTGAAATACTATGCAGGAGAAGGAATGCGTAAGGTGGGGGATGTCATTCCATCCACCGACAGTTCAGCGCTTATGTTCACGACGCGCGTTCCGCTTGGTGTAGTCGGTGTCATTACACCTTGGAATTTCCCGATCGCCATCCCAATCTGGAAGATGGCTCCTGCCCTCGTATATGGGAATACGATTGTGGTGAAGCCAGCCACCGAGACGGCCATCACCTGTGCGAAAATCATGGAGTGTTTTGAAGAAGCCGGTTTCCCGGCGGGTGTTGTCAATATGGTTACAGGGCCGGGCAGTGTCATAGGGCAGGGCATCGCCGATCACGAAGATATAAACGGGATTACCTTTACCGGCTCAAACGGAGTCGGAAAAAGGATTGGACAAGCGGCGTTAGCGCGCGGAGCGAAATACCAGCTTGAAATGGGCGGGAAAAACCCGGTAATCGTTGCAGCGGATGCGGATCTTAACTTGGCTGTAGAAGCAGTCATCACAGGTGCGTTCCGTTCAACGGGGCAAAAATGTACCGCGACAAGCCGTGTCATCGTTGCAGCTGAAGTTTATGAAGAGTTCAAGCAGCTGCTGGTGAAAGGAACGAAAGGCATTTCCATCGGGGATGGATTGGACAGCGGGACATGGATGGGACCATGTGCCAGCGAAAGTCAATTGAATACGGTTCTTTCCTATATCGAAAAAGGAGTGGAAGAAGGTGCTGCACTTCTAATTGGCGGGAAGCGTGCTGAAGAAGGCCCTCAGGCGAATGGCTTTTATGTAGAACCTACGATTTTTGATAATTGTACGTCAGATATGACAATTGTACAGGAAGAAATTTTTGGTCCGGTGATTGCCTTATTGAAAGCTGATTCAGTTGAAGAAGCCCTGCACCTTGCGAACAGCGTGGAATATGGCCTTAGTGCTTCAATTTTCACAGCCAATATCAAACATCTGCTTTCATTTGTTAATGATATGGAAGCGGGATTGATCAGGGTCAACGCCGAGAGCGCAGGTGTTGAATTACAGGCGCCATTTGGCGGCATGAAAAACTCCAGCTCCCACTCCAGGGAACAAGGAGAAGCCGCAAAAGAGTTTTTTACTTCCATTAAAACGGTGTTTGTCAAATAAGGGAAAAAAACAGTATTTTAACTGAAAATTACCGGCACGTGTATGTTTAGTGATGTCTGTTTGCTTTTTTAGAATGAAGGAGTGGTGAAGTGGATACGAAAACGCAACTGACGGAGGTACCGCTTTATATTAAGGTGAATGGGATCGACAATGTCGCCATCGTGGTTAATACGGGAGGCCTGGATCAAGGAACCGTATTCCCTTGTGGGCTTGAATTGAAAGAAAGAGTGCCACAAGGCCACAAAGTGGCTTTAATGGACATAGTCGAGAATGAAGCCATCGTACGCTATGGGGAAGTTATCGGTTATGCTGCTAAATCAATCAGTAAGGGCTGTTGGATTGACGAATCACTGGTGATACTTCCGTCTTCTCCGGATTTAAAGGAATTGCCGGTAGCAAATGATATTCCGAAAACTTTACCCCCGCTTGAAGGGTATACATTCCAAGGGTTCCGCAATGAAGATGGCAGTGTTGGAACCAAGAATATATTGGGCATTACAACAAGCGTCCAATGTGTAGTGGGCGTGCTGGATTTCGTCGTGAACCGGATAAAAAAAGAGCTACTCCCGAAGTATCCCAATGTTGATGATGTTTTCGCCATAAATCACAACTATGGGTGCGGAGTCGCTATCAATGCACCGGAAGCGGTCATTCCCATTCGCACGATACAGAACCTTGCGAAACACCCGAATTTCGGCGGGGAAGCCTTGGTAGTTGGACTGGGGTGTGAAAAACTGTCTCCAATGAGAATAAATCCAAGCGGGGACGATTCAGATATCATATCGCTTCAGGACCAGCAGGGATTTGCGGGAATGGTCCAATCCATTATGGAAATGGCCGAGGAACGTTTAATCAAGTTGAACCGCCGGCAGCGGGAGACATTTCCGGTTTCCGAATTAGTCATCGGCACCCAGTGCGGTGGAAGTGATGCATTCTCTGGTGTCACAGCTAACCCTGCCGTAGGATATGCTACAGATCTGTTAGTCAGGGCAGGGGCAACCGTTCTATTTTCTGAAGTCACAGAAGTACGGGATGCGATTCATCTATTAACGCCTCGTGCAGTGAATGAAGAAGTGGGGAGAGCTTTAATAAAGGAAATGGATTGGTATGATAACTATCTTGCATTGGGTAATTCCGATCGAAGTGCCAATCCGTCGCCTGGAAACAAAAAGGGCGGGTTGGCCAATGTAGTGGAAAAATCATTAGGCTCCATTGCCAAATCCGGAGGCAGCCCCATTTCAGGCGTTTTGGCTCCAGGTGAAAAAGCAACGGAAAAAGGGCTGATTTTTGCAGCTACACCAGCTAGTGACTTTGTTTGCGGAACACTGCAGCTTGCTTCCGGCATGCACCTTCAAGTTTTTTCAACTGGAAGAGGCACACCTTATAATCTCGCAATGGCTTCCGTCATCAAAGTATCTACACGAAATACATTAACCGAGCAATGGAAAGATCTGATCGATATAAATGCTGGAACGATCGCTACTGGTGAAGCAACCATAGAGGAAGTCGGGTGGGAAATATTTCACCTTATTCTGGAAGTGGCCAGCGGTAAAAAGAAAACCTGGGCAGAGCATTGGGGCCTGCAAAATGATTTGGCACTGTTCAATCCTGCGCCAATTACCTAATAATGAATGAATTGAAGGACTTCCTTTAGAGGGGGTCCTTTTCTTGTTGGTCCAAATTTTACAGTTGCATTATTTTTCCTCCAGAAAAGAGGACCGCCGGACTATTGGCAGAAGTTATTAATGAAGGAATGATTTACATCAGGTTGATACTGAAGTAAATATGAGGAGGGATCGCATGGTCACATTCAGGAATGCGACGGCAGAAGACTTAAGTGAAATCGTACGGATGCTTGCGGATGATGCATTGGGGAGGGAAAGGGAGCGGTATGAAAACCCGCTTCCTGACAGCTATCTAAAAGCATTTGAATCCATTGATGGAGATGAAAATAATGAATTGATCGTTGCATGTCTTGGTGAGGAAATCATCGGGGTGCAGCAAATCACGTTCACGCCTCATATTACCCATCAAGGCGGCTGGAGAGCTACGATCGAAGGGGTTCGGACGGCATCTGCAGAACGGGGGAAAGGCATTGGCAGCAAGTTGATTCAATATGCGATTGACCGTGCAAAGAAGCGGGGCTGCCATATCATTCAGCTGACGACCGATAAAAAGCGGGAAGAAGCGCTGCGATTTTATGAACGGTTAGGATTCAAAGCCACTCATGAAGGCATGAAAATGAAGCTTTAATTCACGGTCTTTTGTCCCCTTTTTTTGTGCACGATAATTAAACTGGCATTATATGTTAAAATCATTGGTGAGATAGTAATAGGTGTATATAGGAGTTAAAAACTGATGAAAGGGTGAGCTCGATGGAAAACGAAGCATGTATTCAGAAGAGGTACGGTGTAATTAGTTTTACTTCATTCATCATTGGAATCATTTGCTTTTTTACTGTTTTTATTACACCAATCAGAATGGCCAATATCGGGGGCATGACTGGTGGTTATATCACATTTTTCCTTACGATTGCCGGCATCGTCCTTTCTGTCATAGGAATTTTGAAGAAAACGGAGAAAAAAATGATTTCCATCATATCATTGGTTTTCTCTTCATCATTCTTTATATTTTGGGTAATCATCATCACTTTGTTGTTAACTGGTGAAATAGAATGGCCACGCAGAATAATAAGATAAAGGGATTGAATCAGGATGGTGGATATAGTTCTGACTAAAAGGGGATTATTCAATGATAAGAGGTTTATATGAAGCACATTTACCGGTTAGTGATTTGAATCGTTCCATTGAATTCTATGAAGGGCTTGGTTTGCAGTTGGATCATAAGGTTGAAGACAACCTGGCTTTTCTATGGATTGATAAGGATAAAAGCTGGCTGGGGCTTTGGGAAACGGAAAAAGTAGAGGTTGAGTATCATCCCTCCCTACGGCATATCGCTTTTCAAGTATCATTGGCAGATCTAAAGAGCTCAGTCGCATGGCTTGAAGATAGAGGCTATGCGCCAAGAGAGGCTTTTGGATTTTTACCAGTTGAACCTTTCGTGATGCCTCACGGGGAATATGCCCACGCTAAAATTCACTTTAATGATCCTGACGGAAACAGTTTGGAGTTTATTAGTAAACTAGTGAATCCAAAAAAAATCAAGAATCGTATGTATTTAAGTGAATGGGAACAGCTAAATGAATGCAGAAGTGAAAATAGTAAATGACAGATGAACGAAAATTTTAAGAATAATAATCATTCAAATATGCCTTATGTCAGAACAGAATGGAGAATCATAGAATGAATGTCAAAGCGGAATTATATTGGAATGAATATTGGCAAGGGAAAGAAGATAAAGCCCAGTCAGTCAGTGCATGGCAATTCGGGGCCGATCCCGATGATTTGGCTCAGTTAGTGATGGATGGGATAAAAACGGCTACATGCTCTGGGCATGTTTTTTACGGAGTGGAAAATGAACCATTACCATCCGTGGGCGATTACAGCATTATCTTAAGCAGTGAGGATTTGCCCTTAGCCATCATACAAACAGTGAAAGTCGAAGTATTGCCCATGAACGAAGTGAGTGAAGAGTTTGCGATTGCAGAAGGGGAAGGAGATCGAACCTATACTTACTGGTGGGATGCTCATGAGAAATTTTTTAAAGAAGAACTGATCAAAATCGGTCACACCTTTAAAGAAGATATGCTGCTGGTGTGTGAGCGTTTTGAGTTGATACATGTAAAGTGAGTGTAGACGGCTCTGTCTGAGAGAGCAATAAGTGTTTTTGTTCAGTGATTTGCTATAATAGGTCATTGAATTAAAAAACTTATAGAAAGATAGGTATTTGCATGAAAAAGAAACTGATATTCATTGGATTGGGAATCCTGGTTGTTTTCCTGCTGATGCTTGGTACGTATAAATTAATGAATTCGAGAACCTATCAGGTGTTCGGTGGATTAACGGATAATGTCGAGACGAATGAAAAAGTGGTCGCTTTGACTTTTGATGATGGCCCATCGAAGAATGTAAATGAGATCCTGCCGTTGTTGGATAAATACGATGTGAAAGCTACGTTCTTCCTGATCGGAAATGAAATCGAAAAGTACCCGGAGGAAGCTGGGAAAATAGCGGAAGCGGGACATCAGATTGGGAATCATACGTATTCCCACAGGCGGATGGTGTTTAAATCGCCTTCTTATATCAAGGCGGAAATCGAGAAAACGGATAAATTGATTCAGAACGCCGGATATAAGGGTGAAATTGATGTCCGGCCTCCAAACGGGAAAAAAATCATAGGTTTGCCTTATTATTTAAATAAAAATGATAGAGAGACCATTACCTGGGATCTGGAACCAGATAGCTATTACACTACCGCTTCTGACAAAGTGAAGTATGTGAAGGAAAATATAAAACCAGGTTCGATCATTCTGATGCATCCGATGTATGATGATACGGGTAAAGAGCTTCAAGCGATTGAAGGGATCTTACGAGAGTTAACGAACGAAGGGTATACGTTTGTGACGGTCAATGAACTTCAGGAAATGTAGTTTTTGGTCCAGACGATTTTCGAAGAATCGGGTTGCTTGCGCAGCCCTTTTTTATTTGATATAAAGAATAGTACAAAACATGGGCTGCATATTGTTTCTTAACGGAAGGTTGTTGTTAGGGCTAGGATTCGCATGAATTTTTCCTTAGTGGAAATAAAGCTATTAAAATGGGGCTGGTTACTTGTATCGGAATAAAAACACCGCTCTGATCATGATTTTGTGTTTCCTGTTATTCCTATTTCTTGTGGTGCTCATTTTTCGCCACATCACGGTATACTTCGTGTATAGCTCGGGCATCGGCCCGTTATTACTTATTGGGGTAATGGTTTTGGCTATCGTTATGCTTTTTATCAAAGGGTATAAATAATCGAGTCTGTTTCTTTGAGGCTGCTGCGCAGCCTTTTTTTTGTTTCTTTGAATCAAGGGACATAAAAAAATATAAAAATCAATAAAAAATTAACACTCCAACATTAGTAATATATGGTAATATTTGAAATGGAATTATTTTCTTCTAAATTTTATTCAGGGGTGATTAGTGCGTGGAGTTTTTTACTAAGTGGTCGTTCAAGAACAAGGCTGCCGTTTCATTGGTAACCATATTTATTTTGATGATAGGAGTTGTCAGTTATTTTAAACTGCCGATGGAATTTTTACCATCTGCTGATAATCCACAAGTTACGATTATCACAATGGGGCAGGGCACCGATTCGAAAACGATGGAAGCACAAGTTACAGATCCGATTGAAAGGGCAGTTACGGGCGTTAAAGGAAAGAGTTCCATATACTCCACCACTGGAGATGGTTTTTCAAAAGTAGATCTATTCTTTGAAGCCGGATCGGATATGAAACAAGCGAAACTGGATGTTCAGGAAGCATTAGGCAGTGTAGCATTGCCGCAAAGCATGGCAAAGCCTACTGTTACACAGTTAAATACGTCAATGATTCCCATTTCATTTGTATCAGTTACTTTTAAGGATGGGTTAACAGCTGAAAATATAGACTTTGCCAAGAAAGAATTAGAGCCTATGTATAAAGATATTAAAGGCGTTTCGGATGTACAGACATTTGGGGTTTCGCAATCCATTCTTTCAGTCAAAGTGGATAATGAAGAATTGGCTAAAAAGAAAGTCTCCATTCAAGATGTCATGAGCGTCCTTAACGGTCAGAATGCAGCTCTGGCCGTAGGCGAAAAAGTAATTGATGGGAAGGCAAGTAACATCAAGGTCATTGGTGATTTAACAAGTATTGAAAAATTAGAAGCGCTGAAGGTCACTCCGAATGTCGCACTTGGAGAGATAGCAAAAGTTGAAGAAGCGAATGATGGCAACCTCATCAGTCGTTTTAATGGAAAGGAAAGCATTGATTTAAGCATTATCAAGGACAGTCAATCAAATGCTGTCACAATCAGTAAAGAGGTTGAAAAAGTAGCAAAAGAAATTAATGAAAAGTATAGTGACCAGAAATCGACCATTTATTTATCTACAGCTGATATGGTGGAGACTTCCGTTCAGACGATGGTAAAAGAAGTTCTGTTAGGTGCGCTATTCGCTACGATTGTAATCATGGTCTTTTTACGGAATGTACGATCTACATTCATTACAATCGTATCCATACCGCTATCTCTTGGCTTTACGTTATTTTTGCTGTCATTGTCGGGAGTGACGCTGAATATTTTGACGCTGGGCGGTGTCGCTGTAGCGATCGGGCGCTTGGTGGACGATAGTATTGTCGTTATTGAAAACATTTTCCGGAAAATGCAGCAGGAGAAGATTTCAGTCGAATTGGTGATGGATGCAACGAAAGAAGTGGGAGTGGCAATCACAGCTTCAACCCTTACGACTGTGGCCGTTTTCTTGCCGGTTGCTTTATTGAATGGAGGGCTTCAGGAGTTTCTTCTTCCTTTCGCTTTGACTGTCACTTATTCTTTGCTGGCTTCATTAATTGTGGCATTGACGGTTGTTCCGTTAATGAGCGCAGGATTGCTGAAAAGGACGGAGCTGCCAAAACATCGACCGGCCAAGCGTTTTACGAAGCTGGTTACTTGGTCACTAAACCATAAATGGGTTGTCCTGATTGTTGCGATGCTGTTGTTTGTCGGTTCCATTGGTACATATTTTGCCATGCCAAAAGGGGCGATTGATAATTCTTCAGCAGACTATGTCTCTGTGACATTAACTTATCCAAATGATCAGCCCTATGAGAAAGTAAAGGAAAAAGCGATTGAACTCGAAGAAACGATGCAGGGTATGAGTGAAGTGGATAATATTTTCATGCAATTAGGAAACTCGCCCGAGACAGCACAATATGGCGAAGTCGCATCACCTACAGAAGCGATTTTCGGCATCCTGGTAAAGGATAAAGCAAATGTAGATGCAATCCTGAAAAAAATGGAAAAGGAACAAGAAAACTATCCGGATGCGAAGCTTACGGCCCAAGCCTCTTCCTTTATGATGGGAGCATCAAAGACGAACATTACAATAGATGTGATC
Source organism: Peribacillus sp. 05N428 (assembly GCF_056397085.1). Taxonomy (NCBI): domain Bacteria; kingdom Bacillati; phylum Bacillota; class Bacilli; order Caryophanales; family Bacillaceae; genus Peribacillus; species Peribacillus sp. 05N428. The sequence continues at coordinate 51,853 of NZ_JBFTMS010000020.1, forward strand.
GGCAGTAATGTTGAAGATTTGGAACGGACGGCCAATAATGTCAAAGAAAGAATTCAGGATATTAAAGGAATCGAAGAAATTACAACGAACCAGGATGAAAAGAAAACCATTTATTCATTCACGGTAGATCCAGCTAAAGGCAATACAGAACAAATAGGTCAACAATTGGGTATCATGCTTAATAAAACGCCTATCGGCCATATAACTTTACAGGATAAGCAAACACCTGTCGTCCTTGAACCAATCTTGGATCCTAAAAAACCAGAGGATTTAAAAAGCATTCCGATCATGACAGACGGGGGTCTAGCCCCAGTTTCAAAAGTTGCTTCTTTAAAGAGCGAAGAGAGCGCAACAACGCAGTTCCATAAAGATGGAGAAACATATCTCCAATTAACGGCAACGGTCGATCCGGCTAAGCTTTCCGATATTGCAAGCAAAATAAATCTTGAGGTATTTGGAGATAAAGAGAACAAAGGCCTTGATATTCCGGATGATGTAGAGATTTTAGTCGGCGGAGCCAGTGCTCAGCAGACAGATGATTTTTCCGATTTATTCCTTACGATGTTAATATCGATCGGCATTGTCTTTTTAATCATGGTTATAACCTTTAAATCGATCAAAGCACCGATTGCCATTCTATTTTCCTTGCCATTCGCTGCCATTGGAGCGGTATTAGGATTGGTTATCAGTCGAATTCCAGTTGATATTACAGCACTGCTTGGTGCTCTCATGTTAATAGGAATTGTTGTGACAAACGCGATTGTGCTTCTGGATCGAGTCAAACAAAACGAAGAAAAAATGATCATCCGTGATGCGATCGTCGAAGCGACAGCCACAAGATTCCGTCCAATCATAATGACGGCTGTAGCAACGATTTGTGCCATGCTGCCGCTTTTATATAAAAAGGCGGAAACAGGAAGCTTGGTTTCACAAAGCTTGGCGATCGTTGTCATTGGAGGGCTAGCTGTTTCCACACTGCTCACACTGATCGTCATTCCATGTATATACGAATTGCTGTATTATAAAAAATCGAAAAAACAGAGAAGGAAAAAGAGAGAACCCGTTAACGAACAAATCGAGATGTAAGGAAGTTTTAATAAAAAAGTTTGTAGAGAAAAGCAACATTTTCTTTACAAACTTTTTTTTATTTAAAATAATGGTTGACTTCCCTCTAACCTGTAACTAAAATGATTACAGTGGGCGATGAACAATCGCAGGGAGCAATCGACTGTACAGGTACTGAATGCCATGTAATTATATTGATTTTTTTTGCTCTATATTGTAACTGGTTTGGTTACAAGTTTAGCTGATATTGAAAAGTGAGGGAATATATGATGACAGTGAAAATTAAAGCGTATTCTGATTTTATTTGTCCATTTTGTTTTTTAGGTAAAGGGCCTTTGGACGAAATCGTGAAGGAAAAGGATGTAGAAGTGGAATGGATGCCATTTGAATTGCGTCCGAGTCCATATACGAAAATTGATCCATGGAAGGAACCCGATAAGCTGAATTCATGGGATTCTTACATTCTTCCTGCTGCGAAAAAGCTAGGGGTTGATATGCGTTTACCCCGTGTCTCCCCGCATCCATATACACATTTGGCATTCGAAGGCTGCCATTTTGCAAAGGAGCACGGAAAAGGGAACGAATTCCACAACAGAGTATTTACAGCATTTTTTCAAGAGGAACAAAATATTGAAGATATAGAAGTGTTGACAAAATTAGCGGGTGAAGTTGAGCTTCCTGTTGATGCCTTTAGAGAAGCGTTAGTGTCACGAAAGTATCGGGAAGTGCACCAGCAAGCACTCAAGCATGCTTATGAAGAAGCAGATATCAGGGCTGTCCCGACGTTTATTATTGGTGATGAAGTCATTCAAGGACTAGCCAGCAAAGAAAGGTTAGCGCAAGTCATTGAGAAGGAAGAAGCAAAAAATAAACAGAATGAATTTGATGGCTTGCAATGTGATGGTAAGGGGAGTTGCTAAAAGCCTTCTATTAAATAAAATGAAATGAAACATAAAATTGGAGGACTCAAAATGTCAGCAACTACAACAAATGTAAAAGAAGCAATCATCAATCGCCGTTCCATCCGTAAGGTGAAAAAGAACGATAATATTACGAAGGAAAGAATGAATGAACTGTTAAAAATCGCTTTACATGCACCAACTTCATTTAATATGCAAAGCGGACGAGTGGTGGTAGTGATGGATGACCAGCATGAAAGGTTCTGGGATATTGTAAAAGAAACACTTCGTTCCCGTGTCCCGGAAGAGAGCTTTGCGGCTACATTGGAACGACTGCAAGGATTTCGTGATGGAGTGGGCACCATTCTATTCTTTGAAAATCAAGAAACGATAGAACAAATGCAAGAAAAAGCCCCCTCCTATAAAGAACAGTTTCCTTATTGGTCCCATCAAGGAAGTGCTATGCTGCAGTATGCAATATGGATGACTTTAACAGCGGAAGGCATAGGGGCATCTTTACAGCATTATAATCCGATCATTGATGAAGAAGTGATGAAGACTTGGGATCTTCCAGGGAAATGGTCTTTGATAGCTCAAATGCCATTTGGTGAGCCGAATGAACAACCAGGAGAAAAAACGTTCCTGCCTTTCGAAGATATTGTAAAATTTTATTAATTATAAAATTTAATGTTTAGGATAATAGATTAATCAAAAGCCCTTTACTCTATGAGTAAAAGGGCTTTTTTTGAGGAATGAGTTTGAACGTCCAAGCAGCATTACTGATACAGGGAAAGTGAAGCTAAAATATCGGTTCCTGATATTCATCAGCATATAATAGCGGAGGTAAATAATTGACAATGAGAATCATTTTCATTTATAGTGAGATGTGTAATGAAATTAATTCTCAATTAGGAAGGTGATATAGATGAAGGTATTCATTGGTTATGTCAGTTTATCCGGTAATACCGAGAAAATGGCTATAAACATAAAGAATAGAATGAAGGCTGTCGGCTGTGAAGTATATATGGAAAGATTGGACACTGTTGAAGTTGATGCTTTAAAGGATTTTGATTTGGCCTTTATTGGTTTATATACATGGAATCTTGAAGATGTACCGTATGAAGCAAACGAGTTTTATGAAGAAATTGACCAAGTGGACTTTGCTGGAGTGAAAGTTGCACTCTTTGGTGCCGGCGACCTGACCCATTCGAAACCCTGCGCCGCGTTAGATATCCTTTCCGATAAAATGAAGCGATTTGGATTTGATGTATATGATCGAGTATTGAAAATACACCATGAAAGCAGTACATACGAACAACTGAGGAAATGCGAAGACTTTGCAGAGCATGCCCTTATATGGGGAAGCAATAGGAAAAAGTGGAGATTCTTCATGTGGGATCGGTTGCTAGGCAGCCCCAAATACCAAAAGTCTGTATTTTTGTTAAGGAGGGTCCTTGATGATTACCCAATTAAGTGCAAAGGGAGAAGCAAAAAAAGAAGAACTTATACAAGAACTTCTGAAATTCGGGATTTTTAAAAAATATAATAAACAACTATACGAGCTTCCGATCGTAGTTTTACAGAAGGAATTCAATCACTTGAGAGGTGAATCAAAAAATGTCTAGGAGAAGGAAATCTTATACTCAACTGCTAAAAGAAAACCGCGAGCTTCTGTTGCATGACAAAATCGAAGTGGAGCGCATCTATACAAAAATCGATCAAAAAGCCATCAATGAAAAAAAGGGCAGTAAGCAAGTACAATCATGATTGGTCAAATTGTACGTTGCCTCCAGTCACTAGCTTTCCAAGGGTGATCCGCCCTCGGAGCTCTTTGCGCCTGTGGGATCTCCCCACCAGCTCCAATCAAATTTGGTTAAAAAATCCAGGTACCCTTTTGTCGTAAAAATGGAGTTCGGAATGGCCTACTCCCAAACATGTTTTTAAAAGGAAAACTTGATTATCCTTCATGTTTTTTTACTGAAATCCTTAATGGATGGAAGAAATATGCGACACTCCTGCCGAAAAACTGGCTAGCCGAGACCCCGGAGACGCTTGCGTCGAGGAGGCTTGGCAGACAGTCGGCGGAAAGGGAGCGGATTTCTGAAATCAACTGGAACTTATTTAAACTTCAGGCAAACTGATTTTTCTTCAAGTTTGCCTGAAGTCTGAACCGAAATCCATTTTTGATTTCGGTTTTTTCTTTTGGGCTGTTATTTGCCATATTCAACAAACCGTGCAGTTAGTTGAAGAAGGAGGTATTTTCAGGTTGGTTGCCGAATAAAAATCCTTTAGGTAAAACTTAGGGGGAGTGCAAATTGAAAAATGTAATAGATGGAATCAATCATTGGATAGGTTTTATACCTGAAGAGTTCAACCGGATGACAGAAAAAGAATTAAATCATCGACCAATGCCACACAAATGGTCCAAAAAAGAGATTTTAGGACATTTATGCGATTCTGCATTGAACAATATGAATAGGTTTATCAAGATTCAGTACGAAGAACACCCATATGTTATACAATCATATAATCAAGACCAATGGGTATTAGTCCAGAATTACCAAGAGCGACCATTGGATGAGATCGTTAACCTTTTTTGTGCTTTAAATAAGCAAATCATTCATATAATAACGAATACACCAAATGATAGATTATCTAATCTTTGTGATATAGGAAATAATCAACTAAAATCATTGGAGTGGCTAATAAAAGATTATCTAGAACATATGGAACATCATATTAACAATCAAATCCTGATTAAAAAAGAGTGATCTATATAGGTAACTCTTTTTTAATTCAATTTTTCAATTTTCGCAACAGCTTGTCATGAAGTTTGGACAAGGTGAACAATACGATGATAGAGCCGATCAAGGTTAACGCCATATCCCATTGGGCGTCCCAAATATCACCTTGTGTTCCTAAAAAGTCCTTTGAAGCTTTTCTGCCTTTTGAAATGATGGCAGCTATCCATTCGATGATTTCATAGAGTGCTCCAATGGCAAGCGCAAAACTTACTGTGACAGCAAATAACCACGGTCCTTTTGTTAGGGGGGTTTTACGTATTACTATTTCCCTAATCACAATTGCAAGTAAACCTTTTAGAAAATGACCGAACCGATCATAATGGTTCCGGTTTAGATCGTAATGATCTTTTATCCAATTAAATAGAGGCACTTTTGTGTACGTATAATGGGCACCGATGAACATGGTAATTGAAAGAACGGCAATAACGAAATAGGATAATGTAGTAAGGCGGAATTTATTATATGTGGCCATTACATAAATCAGAAACACAACTGCAGGAAGGACTTCCATTGTCCATATCAAGTATCCTTCAGGCTTAATCACTGACCAAATAAACACTGCAGTGACTAGCAATAGAAATAATAAATGAATCAGTCTACTTTTATCTCTTCCCAATTTTTTCACTCCATAAATTTATGATATGTACATAGCAAAAGATTGAAATTCACAATCGGAAAAATCAATCGGATTGTGAATGGATAAAATGCTTAATACTTTCATTTAAATGATTAGCCGCTTTTGTAGGGATTTGATGCTTTACATGATCAATGAATCTTAATTCCGTATAGGGCAATTTTTCATGCAATAAATGGGCATAGCGATACATTGGTTTATCTTGTTTGCCATAGATCAGTAAAGTGGGAAGATTGATTTTCTCAAGCTGATGGGTACAGTTATAATGCAAACTATAATGGTAATACTGCTCGATATTTCGGGCATCTCCTTTTAGGGCTTCATTAAACATTTTGTTGAACAGCTTAATGGTATTTGAATTGCTCCATGAGATGGAAAGCGCAAGAATGGGAACTGCGTCTTTCTGGGCAAGTGATATGCCTAAAGAAATCTTTTGCTTTAAAGATGTATCCCTCACTTCAGACATTCCGCCAATTACAATGCCACCCAGAGCCCTATCGGCACAACTCAGCAAAAATTCCAATACGATGGAGCCGCCGGTCGAGTATCCGCATATCATTGCTTTTTTAATTTTCAAATGATCCAACAGATGTTTGATATCTTCTATAATCAGGGGATAAGTTACTGGCTGTCTTGAATACTGACTTCTTCCATGACCCCTAATATCAAAAGTGATAACTTTGAATTCTTCGGATAATTTCTCCAATTGGTATTCGAAATTCACACTGGTCAGTACAGGAGGATGGATAAAAACAATAGGAACCCCTTTTCCCCTAACAGAATAATGCAAGCTGATACCGTCCATATCTAACATTGGCATGAATATTCACCTCATTCGAAGAGTACTTGCATAATATCCCTCCTGAAAGAATTTTCCCTATTTAACATGTTTTTATTACTAATTGTTTTGGTAACAAACATCTTGAATTTTTTGGTTTTTTTTGAACAAGATATTATAGTTCAGGCAATGAACAAAAATATATAAAATAAGGTGATGTAAATGAGAGCAAACATGGATAAAATTTTACCAGTTGTCGCTTCGGTAGGAGTAGGTATAGCCACTTATCAAATGTTGAGTGGAAATGGCGGGAAAATGAAAAATATGGTTCCGCTTGCCACGAACTTGATGGGAATGGGGACTGGGATGCCAGGGCAGAATCAACAACAGCCAGAAAATCAATAAAAACAAAATCATCTCCTATAGGGGATGATTTTGTTTTTATTCAAGTGTCACTTCCTGCCTGTGAACAACATATGTAATTCTATTTGGGGTACGCCAACATTTCGAAATCATGACATTATCCAATCTGATTGAACTTTAACTCTGATTCAAATGTACACTTGTGAATTTCTGCTAGCCTATTTTTCATCTAGTTTAGGCAGGGAGAATGATTCGAACGGTTGTGCCTCTTTGCGGAGAACTTTTTACATTAATCGAGCCTCCATGAAGGTGAACCAATTGTTTCGTTATGGCCATCCCAAGACCCGTTCCACGCCCGGAATCACTTGTATTGGTACCTCGGTAATAGCGCTGGAAGAGCCTATCTAGAGTTTCATTGTCCATACCTATGCCGTCATCTTCAATCGTAATAATGAGAAGGTGCTGCTCAATAGGCGAAATAGATACTGTGATCGTAGTACTAGCAGGATTATAATGGATTGCATTCGCAATTAGGTTATCAATAATCCGTTGAAACCATTTGGTATCGATGGATGCTATAGCTGTTTCGTTTTTCGGCTGGAAGACGAATTTCATATCGTTGTTAGCCGGATCATTTATGAAATGGATCATGGTTCTGCGTATGAATTCAATGATATCCACTTCTTCTTTCACAATGGGCAGAGCTTGATTTCTTAAACGGTATGTTAATGTTAGGTCTTCAAGTAATTCCATCATATATCCTGACTTTTCGGCAATGATTAAGGCGAATTCTCTTGTCTCTCTTTCTGTCCACGAGTAATCTTCAGATTCTAGCATTTGAGCATAACCTGATATGGAAGCAAGAGGCGTTTTTAAATCATGAGAAAGACCGCTTATCCATTCATCCCTGGTTTGAGTCATTTTTCTTCGTTGGGTTTCATTTTGATGCAGGGTCTCGGTTAACTGTAAAAGTGTTGTAATCAGATCCTTATATAACCGATATTTCCTTTTTAACTTTCCTTTTTTATTTAACAAGATAGGGCGTTGATGAAGATCGAGCGGCTGTTCATATAAACCACTTCCAAGATTTTGAATCCATTTCATCATCGTAATCAAAGGAACCCCAAATTTACGTGCATACCAGAAAGTACCCGTTAACAATAGAAGAAATAACGCTATAAAAATGATTAAAATACTTTTACTGATCCTTTTGAACAAGTTTTCTTCTAGAGAGGTCGAACCTGAATGGTTTATACCCACAATTATTGTCTGTTCTGTCTCTGCATCAAAGAAAGCATCAACTGAATCTTGTTCACTCCCTGATAAGGTTTGAAGGTCCTGATTCGTGTATGAGGTCCCTTCCTTTTCGCTGCCATAACCATCTAATACCTTACCGGTCGAATTGATTAATTGAACCCAGCCCCCCTCCTCATCCATTTGCTTAAGAGTGGCAGCGGAAAGATTAAGCTGATGATTTTTCCAATCGACACTTGTCTTAACCTCGTTTAACAGACTAGTCTCAGAACTTTTTCTACCGAATATAAGTAACTGGGGCTGCGGATACGCTTCATCTAATTTCCAATGGAAGTATTCCACAGGGTCAGAGCTATTTTGTAGCATTAAACCAGCAAGTTCGCCCTCATTAAAATGTGAAGGTACATTTTCTGAAGTATTGTAAGCTCCAATAACATCGCCTTTTGTTGTCAGGACTAGGAGCCAGCCATTCTGATTCTTTGCCAGCTGTTTTAATTCGTCATCGAATGTCACTTTTTTACCTTGTATCGTAATCCTATCAGAAAAGAAAGTGCTATCTGCCTTTGATAAGTCTTGTGTAACCTCGTCATTCATGATGGAAAAGCCAATGATCGCCCAAATGGACAATAGAATAAAGAAAAATATGATGAAAACAAGAATTAATTGGATAAAAAACTGTACAATAAAGCGTTTATGAATGTTCATGTTTACTACCATCAGAAATAAATTTATAGCCAAGTCCTCTTACTGTAATAAGATGACGTGGTTTACTTGGGTTGTCCTCAATCTTTTCCCGAAGTTTACTAATATGGACCATAACGGTATTATCCTCACCTAAAAATTCTTCGCCCCATACTTTTTCATAAAGCTGGCTTTTACTAAAAAGCTGATTTGGATATTTACAGAAGAATAGCAGTAGCAGGTAAACCTGTGCAGGCAATTCTACTGTCCTGCCATTCACGGTTACTTCTCCAGATAGAGTGTTTACTTGGATTTGTCCGTATTGGTAAAACGTTTGGGAAGTATGTGAAACCTTTCCTGAATGACGCCGTAAATGTGCTTTTACCCTTGCGACAACCTCAAGTGGATTAAAGGGTTTTGTAATATAATCGTCTGCGCCTAATGCAAATCCAGAAAGTTTATCCAAATCTGTTGAACGTGCCGTAAGAAAGAAAATGGGGGCATCGGTGGTTTCTCTAATGAGCGGACAAATTTCAAAACCGCTACGATCTGGGAGCATAACATCCAAAAGGATTAAGTCATATCTTTTTGTTTGACATAAGGTCAAAGCGTCCGCAGCAGTAGATGCTGTATCTATATTTTTGAATTCTTCTCTTTTTAGAATCGTTGTTAACATATGTAGTATTGCTTTTTCATCATCTACAATTAATATTTGTGTCTCTTGCATATGGATACTCCCATTCTATTATGATATATAAATTATCATATCATTCGTTTACCAATTATTTAATAATTAAGGAAAAATTAAGGTGGAGTTTCTGATAGCTTAAGAAAGAACATCTATAATAGTCCTTAAGTGATGAACAGGAAGGAAGAGACTTAGTATGTATATTATTGGAAAAAGAGAATTTATCAGCTTATTTAAAGGAATTAAATCAGTCATTATTGTAATGATGTTATTAGCTACCTCCTATTATTCGGCCAAGTTTTCCGATTTATTAACGTCTGGGATTGAACTTACAGCGAGGGAAGCTGAAAATATACACACAGTTGGTCTTTTGATCCTTATATTATTTTTTGGTCAATTATTTGTTATGGGCCTTTCACACGATAGCCTGAACAGAGAAACACACGAACGCACTATACGATTTTTAGTGACAAGAACGTCAAGAACCTCCATTATACTGGGGAAGTTTTTAGGTATTTGGCTATTTTGGCTTATTTGCCTAACGACCTCCTTCTTGCTTACCAGCATCTTTTCCCAGAAGATTGATGTTTTTATCTTTACTCAGACAATGAGTTTATTAACCTACCAAATAGGCTTAACAATCTTACTTTCCGTTCTCATTCCTAAGCCTGGATTTACCATGTTCCTTGGAATCATGGTTGGGGTAGCTTTTCCTATCATTGGATTATGGGTTTCCTTTACGTCGAATGTTTGGGTGAGTTGGATAAAATTCATAACCCCCTATTATTATCTGATTAGGGAAGACTATACCTTTTTGGTGATTATTATATTAGCAGGTATCATGCTCGTTATCGCCAATCTGATTTTCAAAAGGAGGGAATGCTGATGAACGCCATAGAAACAACGCAGTTAAAGAAATCGTATGGAGCGGTACCAATCGTAAAAGGAATTGATCTTATCGTGGAAAAAGGAGAAATCTTTGGTTTTCTAGGTCGTAACGGAGCTGGTAAATCAACCTTCATCAATATGTTAACCGGCATTATTCAACCCAACTCTGGAACTTACTCGCTTCTAGGTGTAAAAGGTTCAAATGATCAGGTAAAGAAGAGGATTGGGGTAATGCCTGATTACTCGACATTATATGGCTCGTTAACGGCGGTGGAGCATTTGAAGTTTTTATCAGCTCTTTCAGGAAATCCTGCAGGAAAAGATAGGTGTATTGAAGTCTTGCAGTTAGTTGGTCTTGAATCTCATGCTCATAAAAAAGCCGCTAAATTTTCATTCGGTATGAAAAAGAAGCTTGGAATTGCACAAGCCATCATCCATGAACCTGAGCTAATCTTTCTAGATGAACCAACTTCAGGTTTGGATGCGGAATCCGCAATCCATATTCAAAAGCTGATCAAGGATCTGCAAAAAAAAGGTGCGACCATTTTCATGACATCCCACAATCTTTATGAAGTAGAGAAAATATGCACTCGAATAGCGATTATGAAAGAAGGTCAGATTGTTAATATTGGCACAATGGAAGAACTCAGGAACTTATATAGGTCGACGATAAGGGTCAAGCTTAAGCATTCTTCGGTACCGAAATCGGAACAAGTAAAATTACATCAGTGGCTGGAGTCAGTAGGTACAGAACTGGAAATGAAAGATCCTTACATGACTATCAATATTGATGATGAGAAAAAGATTGCTGATATGATCCGAGCTTTCAATCAGTGTAAGGTTGATGTCTTACGTGTAAAAGTAAAAGAACCATCACTAGAAGAAATCTTTTTGGCCGAATAGGTTAAATGAATATAAGTTTATAAAGCACATTGATTTAAAAATTCAGGCGGTGATTTTATTTATTCTATAATGAGCTTACCTCAAAAAAGATTATCCAAGGATGCGATAAAAGTGTGGATGTTAAGTGAAACGATTACGAATCTAATCGCATTCATCATACTTGGAGTCTTACTTTACTTAGATTATCGTTTTTCTTGGAAAGAGTGGATCGGTTGGATTCTGATTGGGATTACAGTTATCTCTGTGCTAGGTGCAGCCTGGTCATTGATCAGCCCTTTTCTTCTTTATAAAAACTGGCGCTTTGATGTAGATGAAGAGTTTTTACAATTGAAATCTGGTGTACTAAATGAAGTGCATGAACTTGTTCCAATGACAAAAATTCAATCGGTTGCAACCAAACAAGGACCGTTACTTAGAAAATACGGACTCTGTTCAGTTTCAATTGAAACGATGGGTTCCTCTCACTCGATACCAGCTCTACCAAAAGAGGTTGCTATCAAGTTAAGGAATCAGATTGCTCAATATGCAAAAATTAAGGAAGTGGAGCAATGAAGACAGCAAAACGATACAATCCACTTCTTATGCTTTTTAACTTCTGTAAATTAGTCAGGAATTCCATTTTCTTTGTCATTTATTTCTTTGTGATCAAAGCTGGTTCTGAATCCACCTTCATCACATATGGCAGGGTTGTTTTTTTTATCGTTTTCGGATTAACACTTATTTCAATAATTTTAAAATGGTTCACCCATAAATACGAACTTGATTATCGTTCCTTTCATCTATACAAAGGAATTTTCAATAAATCTGAACGAACCATTCCTTTTTCTAAAATTCAAAACGTCAACCGTCATACGTCTTTATTCCATCGAATTTTTAAAGTGACTTCCGTTAATTTTGAAACAGGTATAACAGGTGAGGATGCTGCTGTTAGATTCGAAGTCATTTCTCAAAAGGAAGCAAATCGAATGGAAATGCATATGAATAGTACTGTTAACGAAGAATTGGCGACCATTCATGCTAGCGAATATAAAGATATTCTTTCTGTTGAAGCGGAAGTTAAAAAAGAGATTTCAAATCGGACCAATCATTATAAGCCGACAAAAAAGGATATTATAAAAGCTTCCTTTACATCTCTTAGTTTTCTGGTCCTTATTCCTTTTATTAGTTCTTTATATTTTAAAATCAATGAAATCTTTCATGTGGAAAATAAAGCAGTGGGAATTTTTGAAAAGCTAATAGGCTCTTGGTGGATGATGACGATCATCATCATTGTTTTCGTCATTGCTTCTATCACTTTCGGAATAGTGAGGACATTTTTAAAATATGGGAATTATCAAATTTCCTCAGACCATGATCGAATTTACATTACGAAAGGTCTAATCGATGAAACTGCCTTTTCTATAGCCAAAGAAAAAGTGCAGGCAATTGAAATTAAACAGTCCTTCATGAAACGGTTGCTCGGACTTGCCGAAGTGAAACTGACAAGTCCAGGTGGTTTAAGTTTGGACGAAGATACGCTTGAAACCAACTCACTCTATCCCTATCTACCTGTTAAACGGGCATATGAAATAGTCTCGGAAATTTTGCCATTCTATGAAATATCACCTAAGATGATTCCCCTCCCGATCAATTCCTTTTGGCTGCGCATACTGTGGCCAAGCTGGCTTTGGGTCGTAGCAACAATTTTCTTATTTTATTTCAAGCCAACTGTTCTGGAAGTGGAAGAAGCTTGGTGGATGCTATCTGCTATCCTGTTAATAATTATTGTTGTTTCAAGGTTATTAGATTTCTTCAATACCTTCTACATTTTGAACAATGACTTCATTCAATTCAAAACCGGGAGTTTCACCACGTCTTTATTCGTGTCAAAACGAGATAAGATCATTGAAGTGAACGTAACCCGAAATATCATTCAAAAAATGCTTGGCCTTGCCTCCATTGGGACAATCAACCGGGCTAAACCGGTGCATCATGCTGGTATTGACCATGTTTCTTTTGAGGTGGCTGATTCATTTTACAAATGGTATATGGAACGTAGAAATGAAATCAAAGTTGAATGAAAGGGTATAACATAAAGATAGGGCCAACATCAGGATAAGTGTTCGATCAGATCATGATTACTAATATATATAAATAAAGCCTATGAATGAGGATGGTGCATTGTCAATAATGGGATTCCTTTTCGGCACTTCCTGTGGATAATATTTACCATTTTTTATAATTAAAGTAATAAAACACCAATAAAATAACTCCTTGCGTTATAATGAATGGGCTCCAAGGGAAGTGTCAGAAACCTGCAGGAGTGATCATTTGAATGGAGGTTATATGTGTTGAAGAAACAATTATGGGTCATGATTCCAACAGTTGCCTTGATGTTGGCCCCTTTAGGAACGGGTACTTCAATTACCCACGCGGCATCAAAGGGAAGTCAAATCCAGAAAATCGAAACGAAGGCGGAAACACGCCCGACCCTCAAGAAAGGCTCACGTTCGAGTTATGTAAGAGACTTACAGCAAAGCCTTAAAGATGTTAAATATCATGTAGGTGTTGATGGGATTTTCGGTACCCAAACACAAAATGTGGTAAGGGAGTTCCAAGTGGATCATAACTTAGCTTCAGATGGTATCGTCGGACCGAAGACATGGGCTGCTTTAGATGAAAATAAGGTGGAAAGAAGACAGTTCACGGAGAAAGACGCGATCGCGTTAGGGAAGAAGAATCTGGGTAACAACATCGTATTCAGCGGTGATGGCAGATTGCTGAAAGATGGCAAGGGAAAATCATATTACAACTTTAAAGCAGCTAATAAAGATTGGATAGATCAAGGCGGCACAGGAACGATTGGGTGGTTCCACATTTATAAAGATGGCCGTGTAGTGGAACAATAAAGGATATACATGCAAAAATGGTTCTCACTTTACGTGGGATTTTTTTTATGTGAAGAATCAAGAAGACTAAATACATCTATTTTTGGCTATAAATAACAAGTAAATACAGATATAATAGTAAATGGACAGCATTTTGGTATAGTGGGCAGCGGTCACTCCTTTTTAGAAAGGGGGTGTCGCTGGTGATTTCTATTATGGACGGACTGATGCTAATGATTTCATTCGCCTCTTTAATCGTCGCAGTAATCGCGGTTACATTAAAAAAGTAACCCCCTCCATACCATCCGGCCAGATGTATGTAGGAAAAGGGTTACTTTCATGAACGAGTAGCAACTGACTTACCACAGAAAGCCGCTGCTCTTTATGCAGTTTGCTGTTCATTGAGACGCTGGTTTAACCAGTGTCTTTTTTTATATTTATTATTATATCCTCATTTTCCCTATACATTCAACTAAAAAACCTGGATGAAATCTTGAATAAAAGTAAAATCAATTAGATTTTCGTTAAATTCCTGCCGTTTTCCAGTTTGAATGATTTCATCCCTTTATAAGAAACAATCGCAGGAATCATACAAAGCAAGGCCATCGGTAAACAATAAAGCAGATAGAAATGCCCTCCGTTATCAAGCGAGGGAATGAAGGCTAAAGCAACAAAAAGTAAAGTGAAAAAAATGATCGTGAAAATCCCGAAAGATTGATGATAGAATGCATGAATTTCCCTTCTTCGTTCATCTTGGTTGGGTAAGGTCTTTACTGCATTGTGCGTTCGAAGGAATAGGTACAAGGAGAACATTAGAAATAACGCGGAAAATGGCAAAGCGATCGCAAATAATGAAACGTCAAGAATGGAAAGATAAAAGCTGGATAAAAAGAAAACCTCTGATACCCCTAATGCAAAACAATAATTGAAGATACTTATTCTATCAGGTTGTTTAAGCATGGAATCCCTCCTTCTTTATCATATTATGCAACTGCTTTCATGTTCACCACTTTGTCACATTTAAAAGGTAAAAAATCCTCCCGGTTGTATCAAGCCTGCAGATGTTGAATAGAGTCTTTGCATATTACGAATAGTAATAAAATATCGCTTAAGGGGGGAGTGCTCAATGACTGTAAAAACGGCAATCAAAGGATTTTTGCTTGTTCTTCTATTATATTTCCTTTATGTAGTTGTGACGGCTGTTGTTCTTTTCCCCAAAGCAGAAAAAGAAGAAAACAGGCCGATAAAACAGGTAAGTGAATATATGGGAGAGAAGGAAGCCACCGTGGATCGTGTCCTGCTTTTCGAAGACGGTTATGAGTCGGGACTCGCCAGAATGCGAATGATCCAGGAAGCCCAGCATTCAATCGATATTGCCTACTATGCTTTTGGAAAAGGCGAATCAACCGAGCTTTTTCTTGGAGCCTTGATCGATGCGGCTGACCGAGGTGTCAAAGTCCGAATCCTTCTGGATGGAATATCTCATGGACTCAGAGGTCAATTAAGCAGTGCCCGTTATGCATTGGCTTCACATGAAAACATTGAATTAAGATATTACGAAACCTTTAAGCCATTTAAGCCGTGGACCTGGCATAATCGCCTACATGACAAGATCATCACGGTAGATGGAAAGTTAGGCATCATCGGAGGGAGGAATATTGCCGATAAGTACTTAGCAAGCAAGCCGCCGAGGAATTTTGTCTATGACAGGGATGTACTCATTTTCAATGCTAAAGAGGAGAAAGATAGTGTAATTGTTGAAATGAAGGGCTATTTGAATGAATTATGGACCCATCCTTATACGAGCGATGTTTTTTCGGACCTGTCGAAAAGGCAAACGGAAAAAGGAAAACGCGAAAGAGATGCATTAGCGAATAAATACAGCAAAGCTTTGCGCACTGAAACCGATTTCGTGAACCCAGTCGTCGATTGGGGCAAGGCTACTACACCTACTAAAAAAGTGTCCTTCATTCATAATCCGATCGAACGTTTCAACAAATACCCTATTGTGTGGAGATCTTTATTGGATATTGCTGCGAACGCCAATCAATCGGTATACATCCAAAGTCCCTATATTGTCCCAGCGGATGCCTTGAAGGAATATGTACCGAAGCAATTGGATTCAAAGGCTGATTGGACCATACTTACCAACTCGGCTGCATCAACCCCGAATATGATCGCTTTTTCCGGTTACTTGGCTTTTAGGGATAGCGTCGTTGAGACGGGGGCAAGGCTTTATGAATATTCAAAGCCTTATTCTTTGCATGGTAAATCGGTTGTCTATGATCAACGATTAAGTGCAGTGGGTTCCTACAATTTGGATTCTCGATCTGCCTTTTTAAATACGGAATCGATGGTGGTCATCGATAGTGAAAGATTTGCAACGCAGTTGATAGGAGCGATGGATTCAAAAATCAAAAATAGTACACTCATTGCGGACAATAAAAAATATATACAACCGCCTGAAGATCAGAAAAAGGAAGAGTCCTTTTTTAAGGCCACCTTTTTAAATGCCCTCTCGAAAATTACGGTATATTTGAATAGGTTCATTTGAAACATGACTAAAAAGACAGCAATCTCAGTGATTGTTGTCTTTTTAGCCTTTTGCGGAGATTATCTTATGAATACATATGTAATTTGCTATACTTGAGCAAGCTAATCACAACAATCCTAAGGAGAACAGAAACATGCAAACATTACAGCACCTATCGAAACATATTGTCTACCTGCCGCCAGTTCAGGAAACGGATCGCCCGGTTCTTGCCGCCGTGACGGGAAACAAGAAAACGCTCATCATCGATGCCGGTAACTCTGTCAGGCATGCACAGCTCTTTGAGGACGAATTGCTTCGGAATGATATAAGCGGGAATTTCCTCGTTCTTACCCATTCACACTGGGACCATGTATTCGGACTGGAGAATATCGGGATTCCGGTGATTTGTCAGGAAAAAACATACACGAACATTAAAGATATGCAGCAGCTTTCATGGGAAGATCGGGCCCTTGATCAACGTGTCGAAGAAGGGACGGAGATTGCCTTTTGTGCCGATGCAATCAAATTGGAACATGGGACGAATAGAGAGATTTCCCTCCCCCTGCCCGATATCATCTTTGAAAAAACGATGACGATCGATCTCGGCAAGATAACCTGTGTCATCGAACATGTTGGCGGCGACCATGCCAAAGATTCCTGCATCATTTATATACAGGAGGAAAAGACCTTATTTCTGGGAGACTGCCTGTATGCCAATCTTTATGCGGAAAAATGGAATTATACGGCTGAACAGGCTTTGCTGCTTCTTAAGAAAATTGAAGCCTATGATGCCGAAACATATATACTTTCCCATCATGATCAGCCCCGCACGAGACTGGAGATGGAGGCGGAGCTTAAGCTAATGAAAGAATGTGCCAGAGCGGTGGTCGCACATCGGGGAAACCGGGCTTTAATGGAGCAGGAATTGGCTAAAGAATTAAAGCGGGATTTAACTGAAGACGAGCTCGAAACGATTGGATTTTTCGTGAATGGGTATGTTGAGTGACTGAACTCTAAAGTGGGGTATGAGCTCAGCATTATTGGGCTCATACCCAGGCCTCAAAAGAGATAATAAACGTTATTAGTGCTGAAAGGATAAGAACTGATAGGATGCCTGATATGATTTTCCCTGCTTTTGCTCCTCTATTATCAGGATATATATGACCAATAATAAAGGAGGGGATGAAAAATATAGCCGAATAGAACACGGTATAATGAATACCTGAATCTCCATTTGACCAGCCGCTAATTCCGATAGTATGTAAAATATGATCTCCCATGCAAGATTTATCGCCAAATTCAAACGTAAACAATATTCCCAATAAACATAGCACGAAAGAAAGTGAACCTAATCCGATATCTTTTGTTTTCTTAACTTCAATGGTTGTCATGTTCTTTTTTCTCCTTGCATTAAAAACCAAATTATGGTTTTTTGTAACGTAAATCAGGCAAGTACTTAAATCCCTACACCTATACCAGAACCCCGATATATTAAAACTGCACCTCCAATGTCTAACAATTAGGGTGCAGTTCAAATTAATTATGAGCTTTTTCTAGAGCAAGCTTTATCCCGAAACCAATCAAGACCGTCCCGGTTATCCCCTCGAATATCGTTTGGGTTCTAGGCTTTTTCATAAAAGCACTGATTTGGTTCAGCAGATAGATATAAAATACAAACCACAACGCAGTTAAAACGGTATACGTCATGCCCATGATCAGGAATGGTAAAAACGTATCATTCCCCGGATTCACGAACTGAGGCAGAAACGTTAAAAAGAAGACGGCCACTTTAGGGTTCAGCAGATTGGTAAGGAACCCTTGCTTAAAGCATGACTGGTTTTCGTACTTACTTTTGACCGTCGTTTCCGCCGCTGCGGCCACTTGCTTATTCCTTAATCCCCATAGTGTCTTGAAGCCTAGATATACCAAGTAAACGGCACCGACATATTTGAAGATGGAAAATAATAAAGCGGATTTCACAATGATTGCTGAAAGCCCGAACACGGCAGCAGAAGTATGAATGAGCAGGGCACAGCATGTGCCGAACATCGTTTTAAAACCTCCCGACGTCCCCACGGTAACGGTGTTCCTTGTGGCTATTGCTGTATCTGGACCAGGTAAGATGATGAGAAGGATGCACATGATGATGAACAGATAAAAGTTTTCCATATTCGGACCTCCACTCTTAGCGATGAATTCTGAAAATTATAACATAGATGCACGTGGTTTAGGGAGATAATTTTGATAGTTAATGATTACAACAAAAAACAAGCCAAATCAGTTTTTGATCTGGCTCGTTTTTTTAAAAACATTTTGTCAGGGCGACTTTTTCAACACAGCACGTACCGGACTTCCATCTGCTTCAACTAAAGGAAGAGGGAGGGCTGCCAACTCATAATTACCCGGTTCGATACCGTCCAATACAAGTCCTTCCAAAATGTGAATGCCATGATCGGCAAGTTCATGGTGGGCAGACAGCTCTTTACTATCCAGTGGATCTACTGATGGTAAATCAAGTCCAATTAGACGGACGCCGTGTTCTGAAAGATATGCCGCTAATTCTGGCTGGATATGTGGAATGGTTTGTGGAAACACACTTCGATCCTTCCATGCATCCGTGCGTATTAACAGACGGGTAACGCCTTGTAGATCTATATGGGCTAATTCATCGACTCCGATGCTTGTCTTGTTTGGTAAATGGATAACTCGGGCATTTCCCATATATAAGTCGAGATCCAAATCAATCACTCTTTTTCCATCGTCATCGAAATGAAAAGGTGCATCAATATGGGTACCGGTATGGATACTCATTTTGATTTGACCTACATTGACAGATCCGCTCTGTTCTTTACTCCAATTGACTTTATAAGAGAAAGGTGTATCTCCAGGCCAGACTGCAACGTTATCATCCAGACGTTGTGAAATATCAATCCATGTCCCCATGCATTTACCTCCGTCTCTACTGGCTGTTTCTTGAATATCTTATAGCTTCGTTCTTAGACTCCATAGCTCTGGGAAAAAGTGTTGATCCAGTGCTCTTTTTAAATACGTTACACCTGATGATCCGCCAGTACCTTGCTTATTACCAATGATTCTTTCCACTGTAGTCATATGATTAAAACGCCATAATTGCTGTTGGTGGCCAATGTCCACTAACTTTTCGCCCAGCTCATATAAGTCCCAATATTGCTCAACATCGCGGTAAACTGTCAGCCATGCCTCTTCTACGCTGGCATTTGGTTCATACCTTTGTGACCAATCCCTGCTGATGGCTTCTTGATCAATAGGTAATCCGCGCGCCACAAGAGCATTGATCGCCGCGTCATAAATACTTGGCTCATGAAGGGCCTGCTGCATTTGCTCGTATAAATCCGTTTGGTGCTGATAGACGGATAGCGTATGGACATTTTTGTTTCCTAATGCAAATTCAATCAAGCGATTCTGATAAGATTGGAATCCGGAAGATTGTCCCAGTTTATCCCTGAATTCCATGTATTCAGCCGGCGTTAAAGTTGAAAGGACATTCCATGACTGGATCAATTGCTGCTGGATCCTCGAAACGCGGGACAGCATTTTAAACGAAGGTTCCAACCTGTTTTGGCGGATGGACTCAGTTGCTGCTGTCAATTCATGCAAAATGAGCTTCATCCATAGCTCACTCGCTTGATGGATAACGATAAATAGCATTTCATCATGATGATCGGAACATCTATGCTGACTGGTTAAAATCTTATCAAGGTGGAGGTAATCTCCATAGGACATCGATTTTTGAAAGTCGGTTTGAATTTCTTTCTCTAAACCCGTTATTGTTTGTTCATTTTTATCTGTATTCTTCATTCCGCAATCTCCTCACTTTTCGCAAAAAACTATTTATTCCGTCATTCTATTCTATCTTCTTTTCCAGAGGTTCTTCCATTACATTATGGTTAATATTTCTTCTTTTTGAAACAAAATAAGCAACAGCTAAAAATAGTAACCAAGGAATCCCGAATTGAAGCATGATTTTGAAATCCGTAAACCATGACGTAATCATCAAGCTGAATAGAAGAACGGCTCCTAGTATCGTTAAATAGGGGAAACCGATCATCCTAACAGGTAATTTGCGTCCGCCGGTTTTCTCCCATTTCACCCTGAAAAACAAATGGGAAATGAAGATCATGAGCCATGTGAACATGGCACCGAACATGGAAATCCCCATCATGAAAGCATAGGATGAACCAGGAAGTAACGCATGAACGCCTGCAGCGATGAAAATCCCCATTGAAGAGACAGCAAGGGCTTTCGTAGGAACACCGCTTTTGTTTAACTTTCCTAAAAAGGTAGGTGCATGTTTTCCGCGTGCCAATGAAAACATCATCCGTGTTGAAGCATAGAGCTGAGCGTTCATGGCAGATATGGCAGCCGTTAGAATAATAAAGTTCATGATCCCGGATGCACCTGGAATGTTCAGGATTTCCATCACTTTTACGAATGGGCTTACCTCGATCCCGGCCGTTTTCCAAGGAACGATCATCAGCATGATGCCGATTGTCAGCACATAGAAAGTGGATAAACGGAACACAGTCGCTTTTAATGCTTTTGGGACGGCTGCATCCGGATCTTTTGCCTCCCCTGATGTAACCGCTATCAATTCAGTTCCAAGAAAGCTGAATAAAGAAATAAATACGGCTATCCACATCCCCTTCAAACCAAATGGGAAAAAACCGCCTTCATTCACGAAGTTTTCCGGTCCTATATGCGGCTGTTCGGATGAACCGAACAGTACATAGGCTCCAAGTAGGATAAAACCAACAATGGCACTTATTTTAATAAAGGAGAACCAATACTCAAATGTCGCGAATGTATTCACGCTGGTAGCATTTACATAAATCAGGACACCTGCAAACAACAAAATCCATACGATTCCCGGCACGGTCGGAAACCAATAATTCATATATACGCTGACTGCACTTACTTCAACCCCAACGGCCAAAACATTGCCAATCCAATAGGAATAGCGGACAAGATAGCCTGCCATTGGACTCATGTACTTTTCCGCAATGGCCCCAAAAGATCCGGAAGTAGGGTGGGCAACCGTCATTTCGGCTAAACAGCCCATCAATAGTAAGACAATGAACGCCCCAAGAGCATAACTGAGCAATACACTTGGCCCTGCCGCTTGAATCGCAAGTCCGCTGCCAAGAAATAGCCCCGTCCCGATGGCACAGCCCATCGCGATCATGGAAAGCTGACTTGTTTTCAGCTCTCGCTTTAATCCTTTTTCTGGCTCATCTTTAAAGTTCAATTGAGTATTGTTTTTCTCCATAGTTCATCTCCTTTTTATCAAAAAGATTTTATCCTGCCCTAATTAATTAACCATTTGAGGGATGAGCCCCATCTGGCGGAACTCCGGGTTATGCGACCACTTCACGCTCATTCTTGTATTTTTCATATTGTTTTTCTGACATGATTTTCTTGAGAATTTGTACAACTTCCCAAACTTCCGCATAAGAAGTATAGAGTGCAACCGGGGCGAGGCGAATGATGTTAGGTGCACGGAAATCTGGAATGACACCGTTCTCTTTCAATGCCTTGCATATCCGTGCAGCTTCTTTATGCTCGAGGCTTACATGACCACCGCGGCGGATGTCTTCTCTGGGAGTTCCAATGAAAAAGCCCATGTCTTCCAATTCGAATTCGACTAAATCCATTAAATATTGATTGACTTTCAGGGATTTTTCACGAATATTTTCAATTCCAGCTTCTATAAAAATGTCCAAAGACCCAATCAAAGGTGCACAACTTAACACATGCGGCGTGCCAATTTGATACGCTCCTGCTGATTCAGCTGGTGTTAAGGTATGTTCCATATCGAATTGTTTATCTTTTTTGGAGCCGAACCATCCAGCCAATCCAGGCATCGTCCCAAAATGTTTTCGATTTACATATAAACCTCCAACACCGCCAGGGCCGCCATTTAAATGTTTATAATTGCACCAATACGCAAAATCCACATCCCATTCGCTGAATGAATGCGGGATGGCACCGATGGAATGACATCCGTCAAATCCGATTACAATTCCTCTTTTATGAGCTTCATCAGTCAATCGTTTCATATCCAGTATTTGACCGCTGCGATACAGGACCGTTGGCAAGATGATCAAAGCGATGTCATCGGTCATTGCTTCGATAATGTCATCTTCTTCAAGAAATCGGCCATCACGGCTTTTCACGCGGATGAGATCGGTTTCCGGATCGTATCCATGTGTACGCAGCTGACTTTGAAGAGCATAAATATCAGTCGGGAAGGTTAATTCATCAGCCAAAATCTTTCTGCGCATTCCTTCAGGCTTATAAAAAGTAGCTACAAGCTGATGCAGATTTACTGTTGTGGAGCCGGTTACAATAACTTCCTCGGGAGAAGCTCCGACCAATTGGGACATCTTCGCGCCCAATTTCTCAGCCATGAAAAACCATGGGTGATTCCCTTGCGTCCATCCATCAATCCCATGCTCTTTCCAATCTTCCAAAGACTCCAGAAGAGTTCGTTCAGCCCTTTTCGAAAGAAGCCCCAATGAGTTTCCATCCATATAGATGGAATCCGGCTTTAAATAAAACTCTTCCCGAAAATCTTTAAGCGTATCATTCTCATCCATTTGTTTAGCGTGATCCAATGTATATTCAGAAACCATAATCATCCTCCTATATTAGTTTTTTTAAATTCTAGGAGAATCGTACCAAAGAATATGACACGGTGTCAATAAGTTAATTCAGAAAATTATAAACATTAAAACTGACATTCCAACAAATGTTTTTTATTTTATGGAAATCCTTTATGCTAGAAGATAAAGGGAGGAATAAGCATGGAGAATGGCAAAGTAGGAGATAAACGGCATTTACGCTCGATCATGACACGACAAAAGCTATTGGAAGCTGCAAAGGAAATATTTCTTGAAGAAGGTTATCAAGCTGCGCTTATTTCCCAAATGATCAAAAGAGCAAACATCGGATACGGGACGGCCTATGTTCATTTTAAAGGGAAAGAGGATCTGTTAATTGTATTAATGGAGAATGTAATGGAGCAATTCTATGAAATTGCCGAGACCTCTTTCTTCCCAAAATCAAAAGACGAAGCAAAACATATCATCAACAGACAAGCTAATGCATTTTTGAAAATGGCAGAAGCTGAACGCAATATGATGCAAGTTTTCGAACAGGCCATTGGCATATCAACCATTATTTCAGATAAATGGAAAGCGATCCGCATGAAGTTCATTCAGCGAATTTCACAGGACGTCGCCTATGCACAGCAAAATGGGCTGGCAAGAACGGAACTAAACCATGAGCTTGTCGCAAGAGGATGGTTTTTCACAAATGAAATGTATCTGTGGGAAATCGTCCGAAACGAACATCAAAGTTCAGTAGAAGAAATCGCTCAAACCATCACCTCAGTTTACGTCGAAGGCTTATATGTATAATGATAATGGCAGCTCACCAATCTTCCGGTTATATACAATCGGAAGATTTTTTTATTTTCAAAACTCACGAGTAAAGCCGCGGAATTCACGAGTAAACTGCCCAAACTCACGAGTAAATAGCGCAAATTCACGAGTAAAGTGCCCAAACTCACGAGTAAATAGCGCAAAGTCACGAGTAAAGTGCCCAAACTCACAAGTAAAGCAGCAGAACTCACGAGTAAAGTGCAAATTCACGAGTAAAGTGCCCAAACTCACGAGTAAATAGCGCAAATTCACGAGTAAAGCGCCCAAACTCACGAGTAAAGTGCAAATTCACGAGTAAACTGCTCAAACTCACGAGTAAATAGCGCAAATTCACGAGTAAAGCGCCCAAACTCACGAGTAAAGTGCAAATTCACGAGTAAAGTGCTCAAACTCACGAGTAAAGCCGCAGAATTCACGAGTAAAGTGCAAATTCACGAGTAAACTGCTCAAACTCACGAGTAAAGCCGTAGAATTCACGAGTAAACTGCTCAAACTCACGAGTAAATAGTGCTAACTCACGAGTAAATAGCGCAAATTTACGAGTAAAACAGCAAAATTCATGAGCATATCACTCAAACCCACGAATATATCACTCAATCTTACAAGTAAGGTGCAAATTCCCGAGTAAACCGCCAAAACACTCTCATTAGCACCGGACTTACAGCGTCTACGCCTTAAGTCTTACTAGAAAATATAGCTAAGGCTCATTATACGAACTTGTAAAAGTAGATAAGATATAAACATAGAAAGGAGGACGAAAACAATGAAGAAATTTGGTTTATTTATTGTAGGACTGATCGCACTTTTCCTGTTGCTGGCGAACGTTGGTCCACTGATCAGCCTGGCGATTTGCTTGGCGATCCTATACTTTGGGTTCAAGCAGTTCATGAAGTCCGAATCGACAGGGGCGAAGATTGCGTGGGGGTCAGTCTCCATTATCGTGCTGATCGTTTCTATTTCCCATATCCCGGCAATATTGGGACTGGTGGCAGCTTATGTTCTTTACCTGGTTTATAAAAAATGGAATGAAAATGATGAAAGTGCATCATCGAAAGAAAGTGACCCATTCTCAAATTTTGAAAGAGAGTGGAAAGAGTTGAATAAGAACTAATAGAAGGGATGTAATGGGAATGGGTAATTTATTTTCAAGAATGAAACAAACGATTTCGGCTGATTTTCACGATCTATTGGATAAAAAGGAGCAAAAAAATCCAATAGGGATGTTAAATCAATATTTGCGTCAATGTGAGCAGGAGACGGAAAAGGTCGGTAAGTTGCTTGAACGTCAATATCTTTTGAAAGAAGAGTTTACACGTGAGTATAATCAAGCGCAAAATCTAGCTGAAAAACGTAAGCATCAGGCTGAGATTGCCAAGCAGTCGGGAGAAACCGATTTGATGGAATTTGCTGTCAAGGAAAGCCTGCACTATGAAGAGCGGGCGCAAAGTTTGAAAGAGGCGCATAAAAGTGCTGAGGTACAGTTGGCTGAGCTGGAACGGAAATATGAAGAAATGAAACATAAGCTGAAGGATATGCATCTAAAGCGGTTGGAACTGATGGGCAGGGAAAATATTGCCCGGGCAAACAACCGGATCAATCGGGTTTTGGACGGAGGCAGTTCCGAAGCCAAACCGGTAGCGATGTTTGAAGAAATGGAGCATTATATCGATCGCATCGAGCACCAGGTCCATACAGATTATAATCGGCATACGATCGATGCCAGGATTGTTCAGCTTGAAAAAGAATTGGAACAGAAAGAAGCGTAAAGTTTTTTTAGGCATCGCTGTCATCCCCTGGCCTTTTGGAAAGGAGGGCGGGGGAAAACAGGCTGTCAGAACGTGATAATTTCATGGTATTCTTAAAAGGCACGGGTTTCTGTGCCTTTTAAGAATATCATGATCATATAAAGGGGAGGCGAACCGATGTTGAACAAGATGAAGACGGACTATATGGGATGGATACTTCTCATCGGAGTCGTCCTGCTTTTTTTAGAGATTTCATTTACGGGTGGGGGTCTCCTTTTTTCCATCGCTTTTTCAATAGGATGTATCTATTTAGGCAGGAAATTCACAAAACGGACAATCGGGAAAATCCTATTTTTTATAGGGCTGATTTCCCTTATCATTACAGTCTTGAATATGTTCGTCTTTAGATTTTTCCTAATGGCGATCCTCATTTATCTTTTGCTTTTATATTATCAGTCCAAAAAAAATCCTGATTGGGTCAGTCCCATTTTAACCAATGATGATTCGGACGAAGAAAAGATCAATAAGGAACGACTGCTGAAAACCGATTATCTATTTAAAAATAAGTTGTTTGGTCATCAACAAACGACCGAACATGTATATGAATGGAATTCCGTGAATGTTCAGGGCGGGGTCGGTGATACGGTTATCGATTTAAGCAAAACGATTTTACCGAAAGGCGATGCTGTCATTTCGATCAGGAATATCATTGGCAATATCACCGTCCTTGTACCGTATGGCATCGAAATCAGGGTCCATCATTCTGTCATTGCGGGCCGGGCGCGGATTTTTGAAAATAAACCTGAGTCCAGGGTCTTTAATCAAATTTATTCCTACCAAACGGAAGGGTTCAATGAAACGGATCACAAGGTTCATATCATCACTTCAATCTTAGTTGGCGATTTAGAGGTGAAGCGGATATGAGCATAATGACACGGCAGATATTGACTGCCCTTGGTGTTGCTTTCGTTCTTTCCCTTGCTTTGCCGGCGATGGTTTTCTTCATCTTTCCTTTATCCGATTGGAGTGTATTGTGGGAGAAAGTGGTCATGGGATTACCCTTCGTCATATTTTTGCCAAGCCTGGTCATGACGGTAGGGCTGATTTATGGAGTCGTTTCGGGGATGTTTTGGAAGAGACAGCTTGAAAGGGTGGATGAAGGTCTGCATTTCCTTGAACAGGGCCGCTTACCCTCGCAACAGGAAACGTATCCAATTCAAGAGATGGCTAAAATGGCGGAACGGATGCACCTGATCCATAAGCAAATCAATGAGCAGACTAAATTATCGCAAAAAATGGCGAATGAAAAGGCCATTGATCAGGAGAAACAGATCCAGGAAATCGTTTCCCAGGAACGAAACCGTTTAGCGCGGGAGCTGCATGATTCGGTGAGCCAGCAATTGTTTGCGGCTTCGATGTTCATGTCGGCCATCACCGAATCACAATCCGATATGGAAAAAACGGAAATGAAACAATTCAAGGTAGTGGAAGAAATGATCCATCAATCCCAGCTTGAGATGAGGGCGCTATTGCTTCACTTGAGGCCTGTTGCATTAAAGGGAAAATCTCTACATGAAGGAATGAAGGAGCTTCTTTTGGAATTGGCCCAAAAAGTGACGATGGATATAAATTGGAAGATGGAGCCTGTCACTCTGGATAAGGGGATTGAGGACCATCTGTTTCGGATTTTACAAGAATCGATTTCCAATACGCTGAGACATGCAAAAGCGAATTCGCTTGAAGTGCTATTGATCGTTCGTGATGGATTGATCATTTTACGAATAACGGATGACGGCATCGGTTTTAACGTCGAGGAGTCGAAAACGGGATCATATGGTCTCCAAAACATGCATGAACGGGCTGTTGAATTAGGCGGGACGATGCAAATTGTAAGTGTTCCGAATAAAGGAACGAAACTTGAAGTGAAAATCCCATTATTAAATGCTGGAGGTGATCATGATGATTAAAGTATTATTTGTCGATGACCATGAAATGGTAAGGATAGGGGTATCGGCTTATTTATCCGCACAGTCGGATATCGAAGTGATCGGGGAAGCGGATAATGGTTTGAAAGCTGTCGAACTGGCAGTGGAATTGCGTCCGGATATCATTTTGATGGATTTGGTGATGCCGGAAATGGACGGCATAGAAGCGACGAAACGAATTATTGAAAAATGGCCAGAAGCAAAGATCATCATTGTGACAAGCTTCCTGGATGATGAAAAAGTGTACCCGGCATTGGAAGCCGGAGCGACGAGCTATATGCTGAAAACATCAAAGGCCAGCGAGATTGCGAAAGCCGTCCGTTCCACTTTCCAGGGTCAAAGCGTACTTGAACCTGAAGTGACGGGAAAAATGATGGAAAAGCTGCGTCGCCCAAAAATCACCCAGCTTCATGATCAATTGACAAACCGTGAAATGGAAATTTTACTGCTGATGACACAAGGGAAAACGAATCAGGAAATTGCCGATGAACTATACATAGCCCTGAAAACCGCCAAAGTGCATGTCAGCAATATATTAAGCAAGCTTGCCGTGCAGGACCGCACGCAAGCAGTGATTTACGCATTTAAGCATTCGCTCGTTCAAGAAGAAGAGTAAAGAGCGTCTATTTACCAATAGAGGAAAGTTTGTTATATTTAGGGAAATATCCCATCCTGTAAAGTTCATTCAAGGTTGCTGATTGCAGCCTTTTTTACGGATTACAGGAAAAAAGTAGGTGAAATGATGTTAAGAGTGATTTTAGAATTATTTCGTATAATCACTATTATTTTCGTTATTGGAATGATAATGGGGCTCATCATTAATTCAATCTATGCGATTTTTGGAATAACCGTAGAGAATACCACGGGCGGATGGATCGTTGGTATGGCAATTTTTCCATTACTTTATGTACTCTATAAAAACCGGCTTCAATTTTCAGGTTTCTATAAAAATGGCAAACAAGTAAAACTCTCAAACAGGACAACTACTATACTGCTTTGCATCTCTGTGTTAATGTTGACGGTTGCCCCCTTATTTCGCTAACGGAATGTAAAAAGAGCATGTTTTAATCAAAACATGCTCTTTTTTATACAGTTTTTTAGATTATACAGCTTCCTCTGCGGTATCGAGCCTCGTTCCGTATATCCGATAAAGAACCAAAGCGAATACCATTCCTATAAAGGAGATGGAGGAAATGAACAAGTAAAGGGTCTTCCCGCCATATGCTCCATATATGGCTCCGCCTATATAAGAAGCAATGATTCCCGAAACCCCGAAGAATAGCAGCGCCAGTACGGTCTGGCCTGTGGCACGCCATTCCACCGGAACGATCCGGTATAGATATTGGATAGCCGCCGAGTAGAAAATCGGGAAAGTCAATAGCTGCATGACCTGCAAATAAGCTAATAGCTGTGGATCGGTAATCCACGCAGAGACGAAATAACGGATAAAGAAAAACGCTGCTGCAAACGAAATGATGATGATTTCCTTACCTTTACGCAGCCACCAAAAGCTTAGGGCGAATACAACGATTTCACTTCCCGCCGCCAAGAACCAGGTCAAGCCTACAAGCTTGGCACTTCCTCCAAGTTCCCGGATATATACTCCAAGGAAGGTATCGTTCATCCTTGCTGGAACAGCACAGATAAAGACCAATAACAGAAAGAGAAGCGTCTCTTTATTACTGAAAAAATGCTTAAGGCTGCTTAAGGTGACAGGTTTCCCTGAAACGGGAGCATCAGGCATCATCCAGCTGACAATGAAGCTGATCAAACCTATTCCTGCAAAAAGGAACGCAAGGCTGTTCGCTCCGAAATATGACATAACATAGCCGGTGATCAGCGATATGACCGCATAACCCAATGCACCATATGTCCGAATGGAGCCGTAGCTGATCCCGGATTTCTCTGCCATCGTAAAATTGAGGCTTTCCGTCAGGGGATCGATCGGCATCAGAAAGAAATATAGCAGCATGGCAAACAGGATGAGCTGAAGATAACTGCTTGAATCATAGAGGAAATAACCGATTACGCTCGAGAAAAAGATGAGTAACAACAGGACTTTTCGTATAGTCCTTGTTTTGTCGCTGATCATTCCCCATAAAGGCTGGGTAATGAGGGTGACAAAACCTCCTGTACCGATGATGAATCCGATTTGGGCTGGACGCAAACCTTGATCAGCCAGATAGACTGGGAGAAACGGTATGAAAATGGCAAGCAGTCCAAAATATAAAAAGTTAAAACTCTTTAATAATCGTATTGCTTTCATAAAAAATATAATACCTCACGTGTTCTATAGAGTGGATTGATTTCAGACCATGTTATTGTATCATTGATGACAGAATTTGAAAAAATAGTTTTAAAATAGATTCGGTTTCGAGGTTAAATCTCACTTTTAAAAAATGGATGTAAATGATAGAATTAACACTTATTGTTAATTAAAGAGGGTGGTAATCCATGGACCAGGACACAAAAGTGATTCAAGAGTTGCAGCAATTGAAGCAAAAAGTCGGTCATCTTGAAGACTTATTGACGCAGCAACAGAATAAAAAGGAAAAAGCAGGACCATTTCGAATCTTCCTGGACGCAGTAGGCTCACTGCTATTTGGATTAATTGTTGTAGGACCGGTTATAGTGATTGTCGTTGGGGTTCTGATGGTGGCTGCATCATGGTTAGGGATGGAATTTTAAACGTTTAGGAGAGTCTGGGCTTTTATGAATATATTGATTTGATTAGGTGACCAGTGGGAATGGATAGGGAAATGCTTTTTTCTATATATTGTAATTTTATTTGCATCGAATGCACGATTTAAGTATTGCATCTTTTCTTAAAAGGGGGATTTTTAAAGTGAAAGTATTGCTACCTTTTGCAATAGCCATGATTGCACTTACAGGGTGTTCTGCAATAGCCGATAACGGAACGAGTGAATTGAAATGGTATAAAACCAAAGAAGAAACGATTAATCATGGCATTAAAGAAGAAAAGATAAAAAAAGAAGACATCATTGGAGAAGTTAGTGAAAACGGAGAAACATTTGTTATTTATAAGAAACAATTTGAAGAAGGCTTGGGAGTAGGGGTATCAAGCATTAGTGAGCAAGAAGGAAAGTTTGCTTGGTATGACCCTGATCAAGATGTTCTTGTTAAAAACGATAAAGTCAAAAAGTATTCTTCCCAGATCAGTTGGGGAACAACAACACAATCAGGAAAGGATTTTACAATTTACACTGGATTAAGTGATGATCAAAGTCCTATCGTTAAAACACAAACTAGTGAAGTAAGCCCTGCGATAGACAAGGAAAGTGGGGTTTATTTCTATATAGCCCCTGCTAAATAAGTCATAAGAACATTGTTGAATTTACGAAACTACTGGTAAATTGAGGGTTTCCATAAAGGGCACTCTTTGTCTTTTGGAAACCTTGCAAATATGCTTCAACCATCATGGGTTCTTCATTTTCATCTTTTAAGACTATCTAACACCTGATTCTGCAGCCGCAGGATGTTCCTTAAGTGCTATTGAATTTGTATATTATTTGTCCGCCAGTATTCTATAATTAGGTCAAGGGCTTTCACGATTTCCCCTATTTTGTTTCTTTGAAAATATTATCCTAAGAAAGTTATTGACAAATTTAACTTGAGTCCGTATAGTATGGGATATTATTAAAAATATTCAGATATAATTTTTGAAACGCAATGAACAGGAGTAGTAAAAGCTCATTATTCGGTGAAGAGAGCTGCGGGTTGGTGCAACGCAGTCCAATGATACTTTGAACTTGCCTGGGAGTGGTAAAGCGAAAGATAGGAATGATTCCATTCTTTTGTTTTAACGAGTAACCTTCGTTACAAGGTTTTTAAAGCAGGGTTCTTTAAAGAGCCAATAAGAGTGGTACCGCGGTAAGCTTAAGGCATATCGTCTCTTTCTTCATTTGATTATGAAGGAAGAGACGATATGCTTTTTTTGATTTTTGGGAGGTAAGGATATGGAAACGGACAAACGGAATTTACAGAGGACAATGACTTCAAGGCATATTACGATGATGGCATTAGGCGGTGCCATCGGGGCAGGTTTATTTAAAGGAAGCAGTTCAGCCATTGATATGGCAGGCCCTTCCGTAATCATTGCGTACTTGATAGGAGGAATCATCCTATTATTCATCATGCAAGGTTTAGCTGAAATGGCGGTCCGCAATAGCGGTGCACGAACATTCAGGGATTTGGTCGAATCGATCTTAGGAAAGTATCCTGCCTATTTCCTCGATTGGATCTATTGGAAAATGTGGGTATTGAATATCGCGGCCGAATCAGTGGTTGCGGCGATTTTCCTTCAATATTGGCTGCCCGGATATCCAATCTGGATACTGGCATTAGCTGTTTCGGTTTTAGTTACTGCGGTTAACTTGCTGTCGGTAAAGGTTTTTGCTGAAACGGAGTACTGGCTTGCTTTAATCAAGATTACGGTCATCATTGTGTTCATCATGGCTGGATTATTGTTGCTGCTCGTTACTTTTGGTGATCATACCGCGGTCGGTTTTTCTAACTTGACCGAACATGGCGGTTTCTTTCCGAATGGATCGACGGGTTTGATCACGGCGATGCTGGTGGTAATCTATTCATATGGCGGTACGGAAATCATCGGGGTCACATTAGCTGAAACGAAAAATCCTGAAAAGGTGGTTCCCAAGGCCGTTCGCAGTACATTGGTCAGGATCATTTCTTTCTATATCATTCCTTTTTTCATCATTGTTAGCTTAATTCCTTGGAACGAAGTAAACGGGGTGAAGGAAAGTCCGTTTGTGATGGTCTTTCAAATGATCGGGATTCCAGGTGCCGACCATATCATGAATGCCGTCGTTCTATTAGCGATCATATCATCGATGAACTCCGGGTTGTATGGTTCATCCCGCGTTCTGTATACACAAGCCGTGGATGGTCGCGTTCCGAAAATCTTTTCCCGTTTATCCAAGAAGAAAGTACCTGTTCCCGCAATATTAATATGTACTTCCGCTTTATATGGCGGTGTATTGATTTCTTTATTTGCTGGAAGCAAGACCTTCGACTTCCTAATGGGTTCGCTTGGATATACCGTATTATTCATCTGGTTGATCATTGCTTTCGCCCATTTGAAATCACGTAAACAACAGTCCGGAAAAACAAGTGCCTATTCGGTAAAATGGTTCCCGTATACGACTTGGGCTGCAATCATCGCTTTAATAACGATCCTGATCGGAATCATTTTCACGACATCCATAGTCGTTACGATCATTACACTTTGCATCTACATCTTCATTTCCTTAACGTATATATGGAAAAAACGCCATAACAAAATCTAGAGATGGCGGAGTGATCACTTTTGCCTTCCCGCATATAAGTTTCATATCGAGCCGTGGTATATGCCATGGCTTTCGTTATGTATTCTTAGTCGGATGAAAAGTAAGAGATATCCATTTTACTAGTTCATGGGAATCATTAACTTTAGCGATTAAGGAGTTAATCCAGTGAAAAATGTAGTATAATAATCTTGAAAAAAACCAATATATTGAAAGCCGGAGCGAGCTATGAAAAACAATTCCATACTATCCTTTCACCCGTTATATTATTTATTACTTTTGATGATTACTAGTTCCATCTATTCAATCATCAATCAATCTTCAGGTCATGCTGTCGATGTTACGACTATAATAGATGGGGAGATTCCCTTTATTAAAGAATTTGCCGTTCCTTATTTACTTTGGTATCCGTATATTTATGGATTGCTGATTTACTATTGCTTCGTTGACCGAAAGCACTATTTCGTCGGATTAGGCAGTTTGATATCGGGGAAACTTCTCTGTTTTCTTGTATATTGCCTTTGGCAAACGACAGTTCCGCGTCCAGAAGTCGTGGGCAACGATATCTTTGCCCAGTTAATGCGGTTCATCTATAGTCACGATCAACCTGTCAACTGCCTTCCCAGCATACATGTACTGACCACATTCATCATGATGATCGTCGCCCATAAGCGGAAAGAAGAGCACAAATGGGAGTATGCCAGTGTCACTGCATTCGGAACACTGATCATCCTCTCCACGCTATTTACGAAACAGCATGCTGTATTGGATGTACTCGCAGGAATCCTCCTTGCATGCGGGGTATATGCAGCTGTCCAGTATATGTTCCATGCGCTACCTAGTTTTCAGACCAAGCATTACGCAGCGAGGCAAATTAAAAAGTGACTATATGTAAAAAAGCATCGAACCTCCCATGACAGGAAGTCCGATGCTTTTTTCTTTTACATTTCAGCTTCAATTTTCAAAGATGATTCTTCGCTGAACTGTTCTTTATCCAGGTCACCCGTTATTTTACTAGTCAGAATACCGGAAGTCATGCTTCCGCTGACATTCACGGCCGTTCTACCCATATCGATCAATGGCTCGACGGAAATCAACAGGCCGGCCAAGGCGATTGGCAGGTTCATTGCAGATAATACAAGGATGGCAGCGAATGTTGCTCCTCCGCCTACACCTGCAACCCCGAAAGAACTAATGGCCACGATGGCAATCAACATGGCGATAAAGGAAGGATCTAGCGGGTTGATCCCAACCGTTGGAGCGATCATGACCGCTAACATGGCCGGATAGATTCCGGCACAGCCGTTCTGACCGATCGACAAGCCGAAGGATCCGGCAAAGTTGGCAATACCTTCGGACACCCCTAGTTGTTTCTGTGTTTGGATGTTCAATGGCAGAGCGCCAGCACTTGTTCTTGAAGTGAAGGCAAACGATAATACTGGGAAAGCTTTTCTCAAATATACGATTGGATTCAATCCTGCAAGCATCAGCAATAGCAAATGGATAAGGAACATGACAATCAGGGCCACATATGAGGCACCTACGAATTTCCCCAATTTCAGGATGGCATCCAAATCACTCGTAGCTACCGTCTTCGTCATGATCGCCAAGATCCCGTAAGGTGTTAAACGCAGGATCAATGTTACTACGCGCATGATGATGCTGTGCAATGTATCTACTATTTTAGCAAAAAATTCAGCATGTTCAGGCTGTTTCCTTTTGACTCCTAAATAGGCAATCCCAAGAAATGCAGCAAAAATTACAACGGAAATGGTTGATGTCGGACGTGCACCCGTTAAATCAAGGAACGGATTGGACGGAATCAATTCAAGAATTTGCTGCGGCATCGTTTTATCCTGAATCGTACCGTATGTTTCCGATATTTGATCCCCGCGGCTTAACTCCGCTTCCCCTTGCTCAATTTGAACGGCTTCCAAATTGAATACAGTTGCCGAGGTGATCCCGACAGCTGCTGCAATCGCAGTCGTTCCAAGCAGGATTCCGATGATCAGGACACTGATCTTTCCAATATTGCTAGTCAGTTTCAATCTTGTGAATGCGGATAAGATGGAAATGAAGACAAGCGGCATGACGATCATTTGCAGGAACTTGACATAGCCGGAACCTACAATGTTAAACCAATCGACCGATTTAACGATCGCCTCTGACTGAGGTTCATAGAAATACTGCAAAAGAAGTCCGAATACAATTCCTAAACCAAGTCCAGTAAAGACCCTTTTTGTAAAGGAAATATGCTTCTTATTCATGTAAAATAAAACGCCTAAAAGAACGAGCATTATGGCAAGATTTAAAAACACATAACCAATCATATATATTCCTCCTAATTCCGATTAACCAAATGAGAATAATAAACATCTGAAGCCTATGATACATCATCCGCTGATTTTTTACCAGAAGAAAATAATTTATTTTTGACTTTTCAAGTAATTCATGTATTTATCTATTCATGGACTGAATAAGAAGTCACAAAAAAGAGATATACATGAACCTTTCTCCACTCTGGGATCTAGGGTTCAGTATACCTCTTGTAGGTAAAATTGTTATTTCTTCAAATCAATCACGATTTCATCCAATACCAACTCTTTTGGAGCACTACTTGGTTTGGTTGGGAAGGATGACACCTTTTCTTCACCATCTTCCGTTATGGTTGCTTCTCCGTGGTTCTCTGAAGTGAAATTACGTAATGTTACATGTGGTGTTGCAATCAGTTTCGTAGCGTTTGGATCGATTTTTTGAAATGTTTTGCTGAAGTTCAAATTATAAGAATCGATACCGCTTCCTCCGTTACCTTGACCAGCATACACATTTCCTAAGTCATCTCTAATGGACAACTCCACATAGGCTTCATCCCATTTGTTTTTGACTGAGTCGGACACTTCTTGATGATAATCAACCACAAAGGACATTGGCGAGATCGATAGTTTTTTGACGGATACTTTTACACCGTGTTGATTCACACTTTTATTGATGACCTTCTCGTTGCTTTCAGTTGCCTTTAGAGAGAAGGAAAAGTCCCAATTTCCTTTTATCTCTTTATCCATGTCGGTAATACCAATGCTGTTTATATCCCAGTCTATATTTACCTTATCTACTTTAAGATCTTCTAAGTTACTAACCGTTAATAAGCCTACATATTTTTTATCAGCTACTTTTGAAATTCCATCCGATCCTCCTTGGGCTTTCATTTCTTTTATATTCGGGCTGGGAATAAAGAATGATCCGTCACCCAAATCTTCTTCGCTTTCTATAATATAAGTGATGGTTACCGTTTTTCCGTCATAAATGGCGTCATTTATCGTGAAAGTAAGGCCATTGCTTTCTTTAGTAAGGCCAATTTCGTTAGAGTAGGCCTTATAATCACTATAAAGACCCTTTCCATTCTTGATATCATCGGAGAGACCTGAGTTTTCATTACTAAAATAGCTGAAAATATCTCCTATCAGAGGAATGCTTTTAGCAGAAGCGGTAAACGAGAGTCCAATCGTTGCGGTGGATAACCCGAATATAATAGAAGCAGCCAGAACATTCTTTTGCCAGCGTTTCATTTTTTTCTTCTTGCTTATTGATTTTTTTAGGGTTCTTTTGACTTTAGCTTTTTCTAGGTCGCTGACTTCCATTTCCTTAAATTCAGTTTCGTCTATGTCTATATCATTTAATAATTCATAAATATCCTTCATACGACACTGCCTCCTAACTTAAGATTCGTAGCTTTTTGACTTAGCTTCTTTTTTCCCCTATAAATTCGATTATCTATTGATGCTTTGGTCAACCCGAGTTTTATCGAGATATCCTCATTTTTTAAACCAAGAAAGTACTTCATGATAAAAATATCCCGATCTACAGGTTCTAAAAGGTCAATTAACTGAAGCAGTTCTTTTCTGTCTTCCAGTATAATCAGTTCGTCTTCTGCAGATTTTTCTGGATCTACTTCTGTGTAACCTGATGTAAGCTCCATTTTCTTCATGGCTTTTCGGTAATAATCAATCGCTTTAAACTTAGCGATCGCACAAATCCATTTTCTGAAATCAGTAGTATCCCCATGGAACTTTATTGAATTGTTCCAGATTGAAAGAAAAATATCATTGATGCATTCTTCCATGACACCGTCGTTCCTAAGAGGAGAGAGAACCTTATATGTGACCCCCTTGATTAGTGGCAAATAGGTATCCACTATGAACTCCAATGCGTCTTCTTCTTGGCGTTGCAACCGCTCGATAAAATTTTTATCAGTAGACTTCATGACATGATTCCCCTTGTTTTTTTGTAAAAGCTTTTACACTTAATACAACGTGTGTAAAAAGATTTATTCTCAATAATTTTGGATTTTTATCAAAAGTAGTAGGTATGATTGGTCCATTCACACTTGGAATTATATGGTATTGAGGGTATCAAATTTTGTCAATATGCGACAGTGTTATCGATATAAACGGTTTGTTTGTACCATCGAATGATTAAAAATAGAAGGTACTGGATGCTGCCTAAAAACTGTTGAATGAAAGAATATTCTATATTTATTTATCAGGAAGGATTAGCCCTTTGTTTTCTTGAATGATAGATTAGGCCGCATATGCTTAGCGTTTTTTTGAAAGGGTGGAAGAATGATGGATATATACATTGACAGGCTTAATGAACGGGATGCACAAGCGTTATTTACATTTGAATGCAATAATAGAAAGTTTTTCGAGCAAACGGTCCCAGGCCGTGGTGATGATTATTATAGCTTTGGAACGTTTGGGATCAGGCATAAGGAATTATTAAAAGAACAAGAAGAGGCCATCTCCTCTTTTTATTTGATTAAGGATGGTTCAGGCATAATCGTCGGCAGGATTAATCTTGTGGATATCGACCCCATCAAGGGTACGGCTCATATCGGTTATAGAATCGGTGAAGCGTTTACGCAAAAAGGGATTGCAAATGAAGCTTTAAAGCTTTTGATGAAGCTGGCGCCGGATTTGAATGTGACGCAAATACATGCCAAAACGACAAGTGACAGTATCGCCTCCCAAAAGGTTTTGGTGAAAAACGGTTTTGAACGGATTTCGATTAATGAGGAAATTAGTGCGGATTCGGGTCAAAAGCTAACATTCTTCCATTATAGTAGGAACCTTTAAATCCATTTTCTTCTATATAATAGAACGCATTCAATTTTTTTAATTGTGAAAAGAGGGGAGGTAGCGGCTGTCACAGAAAGGACCTTCCCTGTAAACTAACCGAGGATATTGATGGTCGCAAAGGACTTAAGAGTAAATAATTGCGAGATATTTTCCCGGCAAAAGAGTTCCTTTACTTAAAAGAAGAAAGGAGAATCCAATATGATAGAAGGTTTATATGAAGCCCATTTACCAGTCAAGAACCTGGACATCTCTATGGATTTTTATAAGAAAATAGGCTTGAAACTAGCATGGAGGGATGAAGATACTGCCTTCTTTTGGATTGAGGAAAACAAAAGCTGGGTCGGCTTATGGGAAGGGAAGGAATATAAAACTCCATACCACCCTTCACTAAGGCATATCGCCTTTCGGGTATCCTATGAAAATATGAAAAATGCATTAAATTGGCTCCAATCTCTAAAAATAGAAGTCGTCCCTTTTGGAAAAAGGACATCGATTGAACCTTTTGTGCGTCCGAACCAAGGAAACGCTTCCGTCTACTTCAATGATCCTGATGGAAATAGTCTGGAACTTATGTGTTCGATAAAAGTCCCTGATGCATATAAGCATATGACCGAAAAACTTTCACTTGAAGAATGGGAAGAACTAAAGTCCATCTTATAGTAGAAAACAAAAAAATCTACTAGTATGAAAAGATTGGTTTTATAGAACCAATTTTTAATAGAAGGAAGTGTAAGAATGCGATTAACGAATAACGATAGTATCCATAATCAATTACGTGCAGACTGTGAGAATTGTTTTGGTTTGTGCTGTGTAGCCCTGCCATATGCAAAGTCTGCTGATTTTGCATTTGATAAAGATGGAGGTACACCATGTTCAAACCTTCAATCCGATTATCGTTGCGGCATCCATGAAAACCTCAGAGCAAAAGGGTATAAAGGCTGCACGGTATATGAATGCTTCGGTGCCGGTCAAAAGGTATCCCAGCTCACCTATGATGGAAACGATTGGAGGGACAACCCAGCATCAGCAAAGGAAATGTTCGAAGTTTTTCCAATTATGCAACAACTCCATGAAATGCTTTGCTACTTAAATGAAGCACTGAATTTAGAAGATGCGCAACCTCTTCACCGAGAACTGCATGGCGCTTTTGAAGACACGGAATATCTCACTAAACAAAGTCCAAAGTCTATCATGGACCTGAATGTACCAGCTCATAG
Organism: Peribacillus sp. 05N428; assembly: GCF_056397085.1. Classification (NCBI taxonomy): domain Bacteria; kingdom Bacillati; phylum Bacillota; class Bacilli; order Caryophanales; family Bacillaceae; genus Peribacillus; species Peribacillus sp. 05N428. Next base: position 91,097 of record NZ_JBFTMS010000020.1, read on the forward strand.
AACGGTCGTTAACGATTTACTCCTGCGCACAAGTGAAATGGTACGTGCAAAGGTTTCATTTAAGAAAAATAAGAAAAAGCCGAACAAAATAGGCAGGGGAAGTGACCTGATCGGTGCAAAATTGAGAGGTGCTGACCTTAGGGGAGCGAACTTAAGAGGGGCTTTGCTTATTGCATCCGACCTCAGGGAAGCCGACATGAGAGTGACGGACCTGATCGGTGCAGACTTTAGGGACGCCGATTTAAGCGGTGCCGATCTCACTGGTAGTTTCTTCATCACACAAGCACAGATTAACTCGGCTAAAGGCGACACGAAGACAAAATTACCGCACTCATTAAGCATTCCCGATCATTGGAGGTAGAAGGATGTTTAATTCATGAGTAAAGCCCAAACTCACGAGTAAAAGCGCGAAACTCACGAGTAAAGCCGAAACTCACGAGTAAAAGTGCCAAACTTACGAGTAAAAGCGTGAAACTCATGAGTAAAAGCGTAAAACTCACGAGTAAAAGCGCCAAACTCGCGAGTAAAAGCGTAAAACTCACGAGTAATGGGAAATTTACTACATAGTGCATGAACATCAATAGCGGACAAGTAAATTGGATTTGACTTTAATCCGAAGCTTTTACAAAGAGAGAACTCTACCAACAGCGATTCTTCATTAGGAAGGATCGTCTTTTATATTTGGGCGGGAAATGTTCATTTTTCCTTTGACTCTGACGTTGCGTGATACCTTAATGTAAATGATATCGAAAGGAGGTAAGAAGCAGTGGCAATGAAAGTGAAGGAGCTAGCCGATTTGGTTGGCATTAGTGTGCGGACACTGCATTATTATGATGAAATCGGGTTATTATCGCCGGAGGAAATAACCGATGCAGGTTATCGGCTTTATTCGAATGATAATCTTGAGATGTTGCAGCAAATCCTGTTTTTCAGGGAACTTGGCATGCCATTAAAGGAAATAAAACAAATGGTAAACAGCTCTTCGTTTGATAAACAAGATGCGTTAAAGCAACATCAAAAAATGTTACTGGAGAAACGCAGTCAGCTCGATAAATTAATTAAGACGGTCGAAAAATCGATCAAGCATATGAAAGGGGAAATTCAGATGACGAATAAAGAGAAATTTGAAGGATTTGACTTCAGTCAGAATCCATATGAAGAAGAGGCTCGCAAGCTTTGGGGGTATAAAGCTGTCGATGAGTCGAAGGCTAAAGTGGCGGGCATGTCCAAAGATGCACAGAAAGTTGTATCGGAGATCTATTTAAAACTTGCGGCAATCCGAGATGCTTCGCCTAAGTCGGAGGAGGCACAAGAGGCCATTAAAGAATGGTATGATTGTTTGAACAATAACTTCGGCACATACTCGCTGGATGCTTTCAAAGGGTTGGGTCAAATGTACGTGGACGATCAACGCTTCACCAAAAATATCGATCAATACGGTGAAGGATTGGCAAAATTCATGTGTGATGCGATGGGGCATTTTGCTGATGCTAACAAAAATTAAATCTCAAGATTAAGAAATTTCAAAATAAGAAGGTTGCTCCGGCAACCTTCTTATTGGAGCTGGATATCAGGTAATAGCCAACCCCTATGGTCTATACCCGTATGAAAAATTGAATATGAATATGAAAAGTAAAAAAACGGCCAAAGATGGAATGAAACTAATTAGTACCCATCCCTTCGCTTCCTTACTTTTCACACTTGTGAACCATTTAAAATAAATGAACAGGAGAATGATTAAAAAGGACCATGAATAATAACCAGTCATCATGTCAACCCAGGCTGAATTTTTATCCCAGTAGGCGTCAGGCACAGGAGTGATATTTTCATACCGTTCATCAATTTTATTTTTTGTGGTAATGAAGATATAGGAAATGACAGAGTAATAAACGACAATGGCGGCTTTCACCAACCAGGGTATGAAACTATTGGAAAGGACGATTAAAAAGATGATGGCCAGAAACACGAATAACTCGATATATAGCTCCAAAAATAAAAACACCTCCATTTTATATAGTATAATGATTATGTAAAAATTCCCATTATATTATGGTAGACTGCGAGGTACTGGTTAAATGGAACTTTGGAAAATCAGTCAAAAGGTTTCGGAGCTAAGCGATGTGATTCCTTATTATTTTTTTAGTCTAGCTTCTTCCTGTCTGTCGCTTTCCACGGTGTTGGTTGTATTCAGCCTGGGTACCTGGGGAGTGATTGGCATTATCGTGATTTCTTCTTATGTCGTTATCCCTTATTTATTATTTGCTGTTCCGGTACAGGTCCTTTTCAATAAACATCCTAAAAAATTCAGTTTAAACTATTTTTGCCTTTATATTTTTTTCTCTTTGCCGGCCGTATTCATTTATAGTTCGGTGCTTAATTTTGACTTCAGCATGGATATTTTAACTACAAAGAATTTCTATGCAATCAGCCTTTTAGCGGCACTGTTTTTTTGGTTTTGGGATTCGGTCTTTTTACAAAAAAAAAGCTCTGCATCATAAAAAGGGACCGGTTAAATGGTCCCTTTCAACATTACTTCTTTAGCAAGTTTACGATTTCTTTAGCTTTTTCTAATGTAACTCCTTCGATGATACTGTTGTTTTTTCGAACAGCCGTACCGAAATGATAGTGACCGGTATGCAGTTCGGAATGGATAGAAAGGATATTATCCTTATTCAATCCGCTTCCAACCAGTATGGCTATGTCGCCGCAGACTCTTTTCATTTGTTGAATCGTTTTCATGCGGCTAGGGAAATCCCCATGCCCGCCTGAGGTCAATATCGTTGTGATTTCTGGATATTGTGCTAGCATTTCAGCTGAAATGACAGGGTCGTGTGTATCATCGATGGCTCGGTGGAATGTAATCTCCAAACCTTCACATACGGTCAATAGTTCTTCGAGGTATGGCCGATTGATTTCATTTTTTTCATTTAATGCACCTAATACGACCCCGTTCGCTCCCAGTGATCGAATGATTTGGATATCTTTTTTCATGATTTCCAAATCCTTTTGCGTATAGCAAAAAGACTGGCTGTGAGGCCTTACCATCACGTTGACTGGTATCTTCACTGAATTGACGACAGCTTCTATCAAGGCGTGGCTTGGAGTTAATCCACCCTCGGCTAAAGAACTGACAAGCTCGATTCGGTCTGCGCCCGATTCTTCGATTATTAGGGCATCTTCTATCGTTGTGGCAATGAATTCAATGTACATTGGATTTTCCTTTCCTGCATGCAAGTGTTATATGAATATTAAATCCATTAAAAATCGTAAAGTCAATTCATTAATAGTTTTCCTCAAATGGAATATCTTTATTTCTCAAATTTATGAAACGAAATGAACATTCAAACGTATAAAAAAAGAATACATTCAATGGTATATTTGTTCGGCGGGGTAATTAAATGAAAATCATCATGACGGAGGTTATTTAATTGGATAAAGAAAGTAAGGAAATAAAGAAATCGAGATTTTACAAAGTAGGGATGGGGTTCCTTATCATTTCCCTTCTCACTTGGATCATTCCTGTCGCAGCTCCTTTTACGCCATTTTCGACTGCGGTTAAGGCTGGGGTCATAACAGGTGCTATTGTCTTTGCGGAAGTGATGTTTTGGGCAGGCGCACTTTTGGTCGGGAAAGAAGTGGCCGCTAAATATAAAGGCTATTTAAACCCGAAAAATTGGAGAAAAGAAAAAGGCTGAAGCTGTTTTTTATAAAAAAGGGCTGGGAGTGAAGCTCCAATGGAAACTGAGTTGTTGAAAGTTTTCGATTCCAATCGCATTCAAACCGGCGTGGCTTCGCGAGAGGAAGTACATAGATTGGGACATTGGCATGAGGTTTTCCATTGCTGGTTCGCAAGTTCGGAAGCGGGCGTGGATTACCTATATCTTCAGCATCGTTGTGCGATGAAAAAAGATTATCCGAATCTATGGGATATTACGGCTGCCGGCCATTTATTGGCTCATGAAACGGTATACGACGGAGTAAGGGAGATTAAAGAAGAGCTAGGCATTGACGTTTCCTTTGACGAGTTGGTTCCATTAGGGATTATTGAATACCATCAAACGAAAGAAGGTTTCATCGATAAAGAACTGGCAAACGTCTTTCTATATGAACGTACACATGGCTTCGATGATTTCACCCTGCAGCCAGAAGAGGTTTCCGGGATGGTGAAGGTAGTGCTGACTGACTTCGAAGAGCTTTGGACAGAAGCGAAGGACAAAGTGAATATTAAGGGATTTGAAATGAATCACGAAGGCCGCAGGATGATGATCGATCGATTTGTAGGACGGAGTGAGTTCGTTCCGCATGATCGTTCCTATTATAATAGCATCATTAAATTAATCAGAGAAAACCTCGCTAAATGAAAATAAAGCCCTGACAAAACGATTCGTGTTTTGTCGGGGCTTTTCTTTTTTCTTGAAAAAACATTAAGTATATCGACCTGTATCTTTCCTGATCAACGTCAGTCTATTGGCTCGTTTTGTTCCAGCTTGATACGCATAAGTTCTTAGTTGTTACCTTATTTGTCCTGAATGGCTCATAGGGATAATGACTTTGTCTCTGTGATGATTCAGCTGATAAAGCGAGACACACCAGATTGTAATGATGATGCCAGGCTGCAACGTAAGGGCGGGGATGTAGTATTACATGAACTAGGGAATTTATCACTTGTAAGAATATTACAAAATTGTAAGATGAACAGTGTATAAATTTTGTTAAGGGGATGAGTGAAATAATGAAAAAAATGGTTTTATGCATTTCATTTTTTGTAGCTTCTTTAGTCCTTTTTGGCTCCCTTGATTCTTTTGCGAGCAAAGCTTCAGCAGAAACACACACCTATGATGGAAAAAGTCCTTACTATAATGGTTGTGCGAATAGCGCTGTCACGAAGAAGTCGGTGAAAATTTATGCCAATGGCGGTTCTGCCAATTTGGAGTTGAAATTCAGTACTGTCTGTAAAACCGCCTGGGCGAAGATCACTCTAAGCAGACCGGCTAAAGAAGATGGTGAGGCAACGGCATTGGTTGTCCGCAATACTGATAATAAACAATTCAGCTGTGCATCTCCTGGAGGAAATGGTGAAATAAATAAAGGTCAAACGTCATGCTATACACCGATGGTATATGATTTAGATCCGCGAAAAGCAAAAGCGGTAGCCTTTTGGCCATATACCGCAGGTGAAACCGACTGGTATTAATGAAAAAAGAAAAACCTTCATCTATATATTTGCAAAGAAAGGATGAATGAATTGAATAAAAAGCTTAAAATGATAGGTTTATCCATGGTGATGACACTGTCGATGTTTATTGTCGACTTTGGATTTGGAAAAAATCAAGCACTGGCAGAAACACACACCTATGATGGAAAAAGTCCATACTATAATAGTTGTGCAAATTCGGCGGTAACGAAGGATAAAAAATGGATCGATTCCAATTCGTACGTAGAATTGAAATACAGCACTGTGTGTAAAACCGCCTGGGCAAAAGTGACCGTAACACGCCCCGCCGTATACAATCATGAAGCGGATGCGAGAATCGTCCGAAGTACTGATGGTAAGGCCTATACATGCTCAAGTTCCGGGGGCAATGGTGTTGTGAATATCGGGCAGACCTCATGCTATACACCAATGGTATATGATTATGACCCGCGCAAAGCACAGGCCCAAGGGATCCATGCGATTCCAAATAGTGATGCCTATAATAAAGCGGTGACTATTTGGTACTAAAAAACAAAAACGCAAAAAAGCATCCTTATAGCCGGATGCTTTTTTTGCGGTCAGATTGTGCTTCCAATTGAAGTAGATATCGTTTCATCTCCGTACCTCCACGGTAGCCGGTAATGGCCCCGTTTTTTCCGATAACCCGGTGACATGGCACCGTGATCAGAATTGGGTTGGCGCCAATGGCCGTACCAACCGCCCGAACAGCTGCAGGTCTTTGGATGATTTGGGCAATATCGGAATAGGAACAGGTTTGTCCATAGGGTATTTGATTCAGCGCTGCCCAAATTTCTTGTTGAAAGGGGGTGCCTTTTATATCTGCGGGAAGAGAGAAAGTCTGCCTGGTTCCTTCGAAATATTCTTGTAGTTCTTTTAGATAGGGATTTAATGCTTTTTTATTTTCAACAAGGTTCGCATTTGGAAAGCGTTTTTGCATCAAGGACTTCAGTTCTTCATACGTTTGACCGGGAGAGCCTACATAGCAAAGCCCTTTTTCCGTCCTGGCCACATATAATTGCCACTTATCATAATGCAATATGGCCCAGTCAATGGTTTGTTTTTTATCATTCTTCATTTGCTTCACGCTCCAAAGCTTGAGTTTTGAGATAAGCATTCCTATATCCTGAAGGGGTATTCCCCATTTTCCTTTTGAATAACGTCATGAAATAGGGCGTACTGGAGAACCCGGTAGCGAAGCCTATTTCAGTTATCGGCAGTTCGGAGGTTTCCAGCAGCCACACCGCTTTTTCAAGGCGAAGCCGCTGAATGTATTCAGTGGGCGATATTCCCTTCACTCGCTTGAATGATCGTTGTAAATGATACGGGCTGCCGTGGGAAATATCCGCCAATTTGTTCAAAGTGAGGGGTTCGCTGTAATGGGTGTCGATCCATTCGGCTATTTGTTCAACCCATTCTTCTGTCGGCACATTCAGTCCTTCCGGTTTACATCGTTTACAAGGCCGGAACTCCTCTTCCAAAGCCATCATGGCATTTTTGAAGATCTTCACGTTTTCCTTTTTAGGCACCCTTGATTTACAGGAGGGCCTGCAAAAGATGCCTGTCGTAATTACCCCGTATAAAAAATGATCATCATATGCTGCATCACAATCTATAATAGCTTTCCAATACTCATTCGGGAAATCTGCTTTTTTCGGATTCACTACATTCACCTCTCCATTTAGTATACAAGAAAGGGTTGATATACAAACATTTTGATAATATAAAAGCAAGATAACGTAATTGTTCAATGAATTTTGTTAAAATTAGGGAGTTGAATGAAAGAGCAAGATAACGTACTTATTTTTGATTAGAATAAAAGGAACGGGACATAGGAGGAGCAGAATGAAAGAGACATTATCAAATGATGAAGGCATGAATGAATTGAGAATTCGTGCACCAAAAGAGTTTAGTTTTTCGGAAAATCTTAAATATTTATCAAGATCCTCCAATGAATGTCTGTTCGATATTGTTGATCAAAAGATTTATCGAGCACTTGTTGTCGAAAACGAGACACTTTTAGTAGAAATCAGTGCTTTGAATGAAACGGAGCTGAACGTTCGTTTTCCAGGACGAACTGCCCCGATGGAAAATCAGGTAAAGGATGCTGTTTCCCAATACGTTCGTCACTGGTTCGATCTTGAGACAAATCTGCTTCCTTTTTATGAATTGGCCCAAAAGGACCCTTTATTGCAAAAGCCGGTAAGCCAATTCTTCGGCTTGAGAAATATGGGCATCCCTGATTTATTTGAAGCGATTGCCTGGGGAATACTTGGTCAGCAGATTAACTTGACTTATGCCTATACCTTGAAACGGAGGCTTGTGGAGGGATTTGGTGAATATGTTGAATTCGAAGGAAAGCAATATTGGCTGTTTCCGACACCTGATGCGATCGCGAAATTGACCGTAGAAGATTTTTCCGATTTGAGGATGACCGTAAAGAAGTGTGAATATTTAATAGGTGTTGCTCAACTGATTGCAGAAGGGGAACTTACTAAAGAAAAGCTATTGAATGCAAAGGATGTAAAAGAGGCTGAAAAAATGCTGACCAACATACGGGGAATCGGTCCGTGGACAGCGAACTATGTCTTGATGCGCTGTTTGCGTTTTCCAGCAGCCTTTCCCATCGATGACGTCGGGCTGCATAATTCCATGAAACTGCTCATGCAAACAGAAGCAAAACCAACGAAAGCGGAAATCCTGAAACTATCGGAAGCGTGGGCTGATTGGGAATCCTATGCAACCTTCTATTTATGGAGATTGCTATATTGAATCCCGGAGATAAAACAGCAAGTAACGTCGATAAACTCCATATTCCGAGATAAAACTATAGAATTCGTCGATATATCTCCATATTCGGAGATAAAACTGCAAGTAACGTCGATATATCTCCATATTAGGAGATAAACCTATAAATTGCGTCGATATATCTCCATATTCGGAGATAAAACTATAGAAATCGTCGATTTATCCCTATATTCGGAGATAAAACAGAAGATTACGTCGATATAACTCCATATTCGGAGATAAAACAATAAATTTCGTCGATATATCCCCATTTCCGGAGATAAAACTGCAAATAACGTCGGCTTCAACATTTGCCGTAGATCCGGGTGCGATTTCGTTTTGTCTGTTCAGGAATACTTTTATATGGCTAAACAATGGTGCACGTTTCTGGTATTATCCCATTTTCGTCGGTCCGCGTTCTGTTGCCGGCTTCAGGTGGAATGGCAGGTTCTGGACGATTTTTGGCATCGATACAAGACAAATCAATTCATTTAGCTGTTTTTGAAAAAATGCTCAAAGGAGATGTTTCCTTTGAGCATTTTATATTTCAGATGGTTTGCTTTCAAGACAGAACCAGCATTGTCCAAAGAAAAACATTATTAAGATTACAAGGTGGAAAACAACTGCTCCTTGAACTTCGCACCGTCATCGGCGTGTCCATGTTTTCTTAAATAGGACACTGAGAAATAAACGGCCAACAATGTTCAATATTTAATAGAAATGGTAAAATCATTATGCTCCTATAAAATTTAGTGAATGAAAATGAAAATAGAGGATGCTGTTGAATATGAGGAAAGTATCGCTGGAAACCAAGATTCTCGGGTTAGTCTTATCGTTGAGCCTGTTTTTGATCCTGTTATTGACGACTACTTTTTCCTATATGGAAGGAAGGCAAATAGCGAAGGATAAAGGTCAATTGGCGTTGGAGCTTTCAAAGACGATTAGCTTCATGCCTACCGTTACAGAGGCCTTTGAGACGGATGATCCCGCTGGCATCATCCAGCCGATTGCCGAAAAGATCCGCAGGGAAACAGGTGCTGAGTTCATCGTTGTAGGGAATGCAGAGGGAATTCGCTATTCCCATCCGCTGGCTTCCGAAATTGGGAAGCGGATGGAAGGCGGGGATAATAGCAGGGCCATTCGGGAAGGCGAATATTATGTCTCCGAAGCGGCAGGATCACTCGGTCTTTCCATTCGGGGGAAGTCACCGGTATTCAATGAGGATGGAAAAATAATTGGAATCGTCTCCGTCGGTTTTTTGGTGGACGATGTCCGCGCCCAAATTTTCAAGGATTTGTCCAAGGAGATGATTGTATCTTTAGTGGCCATCATGATCTCGATCATTGGCAGTTATATGCTGGCAAGGAGCATACGTAAAGATACACTGGGGCTGGAACCATTTGAAATCGCCAATTTATATAAAGAAAAAAATGCAGTGCTTCAATCGGTGAAAGAAGGGATTCTGGCCATTGACCAAAATGGGCTGATTACCTCGATGAATCAGCCGGCAAAAAAATTGCTGGATATTAAAGAGTCCGTTCGCCATTTGAACGTCGATGGCCTATTTCCTTCGAAATATTTATTCGAGGTGCTGAAGTCCGGTGAACCGCAAGTGGATAAGGAGATTTCATGGGAAGACAAATCCGTTATCGTCAATTGTACGCCGATTTTCGATAGTGAAGGGGTAAGCGGTGTTGTCGCTTCGTTCCGTGATCGAACGGAAATTGAGGAAATGGTCAACACATTATCGGAAGTGAAGATGCATTCAGAGGATTTAAGGGCACAAACCCATGAATTTACCAATAAACTATACGTCCTATCAGGATTGATACAATTAGGGGAATATGATGAAGCAATCGATATGATTCAAAGCGAAACATCCGAATTGCATTCCCTGAACCGTGTCGTGTTCGAACAGATAAAGGATACAAAGGTACAAGCCCTGTTACTTGGCAAGATCGGGAAAGCATCGGAAAAGAAGATCATCTTTGAAATAGACGCACAAAGCTACCTAGAGAAACTGCCGGATCATATAAAATTGTCACAACTAACATTGATTCTAGGCAACATTATCGATAATGCACTTGAAGCGGTTTCAAGCATGGAAGAGCCGCTCGTGAAATTTTTCGCCACAGATATCGGAAATGATATGGTATTTGAAGTGAGTGATAACGGAAAAGGAATACCTGAGGATGCCATCGCCCATATTTTCGATCGGGGTTTCACTTCGAAAAACAGCGGAAGTCCAAGTGGTTATGGACTTTCGAATGCTGATCATGTCGTAAAAGAGCTGGGCGGCATCATCGAAGTTCAAAGCGAGGATGGAAACACCATATTCACCGTTTATCTTCCTAAAGAACAGTGAGGAGGGAAAGAATGCAGAAGATAAGAGCAGTCATCGCAGAAGATGATTTTCGTGTAGCGGATATCCATGAAAAATTCTTGAAAAACTTTGATGAAATAGAAGTGGTCGGAAAAGCTGTCAATGCCAAAAAAACGCTTCGGATCTTGGAACAAAAAAGCCCGGATCTGCTTTTGCTTGATGTTTATATGCCGGATCAGCTTGGTACAGACCTCCTTCCGGACATACGGAAAAAATTCCCGAATGTGGATATCATCATGATTACCGCGGCAACGGATAAAGAACAACTGGAAAAGGCGCTTCACTATGGTGTAGAGAATTATTTAATTAAACCAGTGGAGATGAAGCGCTTCAACCAAGTTATCGAAGAGTATCTGAAGAAAGTCCATCTGATGAAATCCAAACAAGAGATAGATCAGGATTTTGTGGATCTCATTTTGAAAAAGGGTTCATCCGTTTTGGAATCGAACGATGGGCAGGACCTGCCGAAAGGGGTCGACGAAATCACTTTGGCGAAGGTGATAGAGGTACTCGAAGCAAGCGATATCGGTTTGTCGGCTGAACAAGTGAGCGGACAGATCGGTGCTTCCAGGACAACTGCGAGACGCTATCTGGAATACTTGATTTCCGTTAAGAAATGTAAAGCGGAAGTCGTATATGGGGTAGTGGGGAGACCTGAGCGAAGATATTATAAAATTCAATAGAATTAAGTGAGAGACACCTTCAAGATTGAAGGTGTTTTTTTTAGGCTGTTTTCACATACTTTGTTGCTATTTACCAGGTAGTGAGTTGTGGTTGATTTCCCCTCCAGATGCTCGCTTTCCGCGGGGCGGGCGGTGAGCCTCCTCGGCGTAAACGCCTGTGGGGTCTCACCTGTCCCGCTGCTCCCGCAGGA
>NZ_JBFTMS010000021.1:0-86967 GCF_056397085.1 Peribacillus sp. 05N428
ATATATCCATCAGCTTTGGGGCCGCTCCGTGCATATGGAATCAGTCATAGAAGGAAAAGAAGTCCTGTTTTCTTATGATGGAAAAGGCATTCACCGGAAATATTTATAAAGTTGATAAAACTGCCGGTCACTCGGCAGTTTTCTTGTTTTTGTCTCATTAAAGATTTACGGAAGGGCACCGATATTCGTTCTGTTCCGTTCCGTGGTGGCTTATCTGACAGGGGATGTTGAGGGGGCAAAAGAGTGTGCATACAACTTCCTGAAACAGGAGTTTGCAGTGTGAATCTGGCATCTAGTTCATGCGATCCTGGTATTCCTGCAACTATTACTAACGATAGTTCTTGCTGTGGCAACTATGTACAAGTGAGAATGGAAATTAAAAATAATTCCTGTTTTGAATAAACCAAAAGACCAGTCTGATGAACTCGACTGGTCTTATTAAATTGATGCTTTTTTGAGATGAAGTATTAAATTACTTTTGGATAGGTGTTGTTAAACATTTTATTCTTTCATCTACAATTCGAAATCTTTAATAACAGCAGTTGGACGTAATACTTTTTCCGAATTGAACTCTTCTAAAGGTTCTTCATTTTGAACTTTCTTTACCCAGTCGTGATTAGCCAATGCTCCTTTACCTAAAGTTATAATATCAGCATGACCATTATTAATCATTTCAGAAGCTCTTTCTGGCTTCTCTAACTGTCCATTTGCGATTATAGGTAATTGACTATACTCTTTGGCAAGTGCTGCAAGTGAATCTTTTCCTGTTTCAAATGCAGGTTGCCACGCTTTAAATTCTGTTACATGAATATAATCAAGATCTGCTTTTCCTAATGCTCCAAAGATAATCGCGGCGTCCTGCTCTTTGCCTGACCAATGATAGGAGTAATCATTCACTTTTGATTGTGAAATTCTTATACCAATAGTAAAGTCTTCTCCTACCGATTTTCTAACTTCCTGAATTATTTCTACTAATAACCTAACTCTGTTTTCTGTTGTGCCACCATATTCATCAGTACGTTGGTTTGTATATTCCGTTAGAAACGCATCCAATAAATAACCATTTGCTCCATGTAGTTCTATCCCATCAAAGCCAACAGATTTAGCTCGTTTTGCAGCTTCAACAAAACTGTTTTTAACATAAGCTATTTCTTCTTTTGTTATTTCTCTAGGTAATTGAAAGGGTCCTTCCCCTAAATAAAATTTTAGCTGTTCTCCTTTTGGTTGAACAGAAGAAGGAGCTACTGTTTCATCAGTGAAACGATTTCCCTGAGATAATGGCCCAGTGTGTTGTAACTGCATAAAGATTGCTGATCCTGCTGAATGAACAGCATTAACAACTCTTTTCCACTCTTGTGCTTGCTCATCAAAAGCGATACCTGGCTGATAATCGTAAGTTTGACTATATCTATCATCAATATAAGTTCCTTCAGTAATAATAAGTCCAAACCCACCTTCAGCAAAAGAACTATAATACTTAATCATATTATCTGTGACAAAACCTTTTTCAGTAGCGCTAATACGGGTCATTGGTGCTACGCCTACTCGGTTACTTAACGTAAAAGTTCCTATATTGAATGGTTCAAATAATAAAATTGTATTGGACATGATGTTTGCCTCCTCTTTTTTGCAAAAAAAAATGTATAATCTGATTAGTATTTGATTTATCAACTGCTTGATATTAGTTTAAATCTTCTATGTGGTTTAGTAAAATTGATATATTAGATAATTAAGTTCAAAAAAATTGAATTAAAGGAGATTTAATTATAAATGGAACTCCGTCAACTGATTACTTTTAAAACGATAGTAGAAAAAGGTGGGTTTAATAAGGCGGCAGAACACCTTGGTTATGCACAATCCTCCATTACTACTCACATCAAAGAACTAGAGAAAGAATTAGGTAGACCAGTTTTTGATCGCTTAGGAAAGAAAGTTATGTTAACTCACTATGGAAATGAATTTTTGTCTTATGCGATCAAAATCATTGAACTATATAATCAGTCATTAAATATTGACAAAGAGCCACAAGGCGCTTTAACTTTAGGGATTTCCGAATCTTTAACGATTTGTCGAATTCCGTCTCTTCTTCTCGAATATAAAACGAAATATCCTAAAGTAAAGCTTTCATTGAAATCACTTGAAAATTATGATGTTACAAAAAGTCTTCAAAATGGGGAAATTGACATAGCCTTATTATTAGAAAAAGATGGTTGGAGACAAGAAGAACTTTACTCTGAAAAACTTATCAGAGAAAGAATGGTTTTAATTAGCTCTCTAAATGTAGAAGATTTATCTCAAACAGCACTGTACTCCGAATCTAGATGTAGTTATAAATCTGTTTTCGATGAATATATTCGCCATCAGAATATGGACGTAACAGAAAGTTTAGAATTTCAAAGTATAGAAGCGATAAAACAATGCGTTAAAAGTGGTTTAGGTGTATCACTAGTTCCTTACTTTTCGGTCAAAGAAGAATTAGAAAGCAATAAGCTAAAAGGAGAAATTATTCCACAACACCATTCCTCTATATCAACATATTTGACTTATCATAAGGATAAATGGCTTTCCCCTTCGATAATTCGCATGATTGAACTCATACAAAACCACGCAAAAACTTGGTACTATTAATTCTTAAATAGAGAACCTGACTAGTCGAGGGGACGTGTAGGCTAAGTTCTCCACAGTGGGAGTTAGTTTGAAACCATCTATTAAGCAGACTACTATTAATAATTAATGGTTGAATATTTAATGCTTGATTAAATAAGAATATGCTTATACAATGATGTTGGATAATCATATAAGCATATACTTATTTAATTTGGGCTAGGAGGGATGAAATGCAATGAATGAGGCGTTGGATATAGAAACCACGGCAAACATTCTTAAATTACTAGGCGATAAAACCCGTTTGACCATGATTAAGATCATGTCTGAGCATGAATGCTGTGTCTGTGAATTTGTGGATCTATTCGAGATGAGCCAGCCAGCTATAAGCCAGCATTTACGAAAGTTGAAAGATGGCGGGATCGTGAATGAAGCGAGGAGGGGACAATGGGTTTTTTACTCGTTAAACCCGTCTTCTTCCCATTACTCATTTATTCAGGCGGTCATCAAGGATTTGCCAAGTCAAAACTTTAAATTAGAAAACTTAACAGCACAAGGAAAACGGATTTGTTGTGACTAACTAGGAGGAGAACATCAGTGGGTACAGTTATATTAGCTAGTATCATCTTTTTGCTGACGTTGACATTCGTCATCTGGCAACCCAAGGGATTGTCAATCGGCTGGTCAGCATGCGGGGGGGCGGTACTTGCCTTACTATTTGGGGTTGTTGACTTCAACGATGTAATTACTGTTACAGGTATTGTATGGAACGCGACGTTGGCGTTCATTGCTATTATCATTATTTCTTTGATTTTAGATGAAATTGGTTTCTTTGAATGGGCAGCTTTACATATGGCTAGAGCGGCTAAGGGAAATGGAGTAAGGATGTTTGTGTATGTGAGCATTCTCGGTGCTCTAGTCGCTGCGTTCTTTGCAAATGACGGAGCCGCTCTCATTTTAACTCCGATTGTTTTGGCGATGGTTCGAAACTTGAAGTTAGAAGAGAGAATGATCTTCCCATTTATCATCGCGAGTGGGTTTATTGCAGACACTACATCCTTACCGCTTGTGGTAAGTAATCTGGTCAACATTGTTTCTGCTGACTTTTTTGATATCGGATTTATTGAGTTCGCATCTAGAATGATCGTTCCCAACCTGTTTTCATTAGTAGCAAGCATCCTGGTATTATATTTGTACTTCAGAAAGAGCATTCCGAAGAATTATGATATGGCTCAATTGAAGAAGCCAGTCGATGCCATTCGGGATGTGAAAATGTTTCGCCTGTCTGGGATTGTTTTAGGCATTCTGTTGGTAGGCTACTTTATCAGTGAATTTTTGAACATTCCTGTATCCATCATTGCAGGTGTTATCGCCATATTCTTCTTGTTTATGGCAAGACGAAGTCCAGCTGTTAATACCAAGACCGTTGTAAAAGGCGCACCATGGGCGATTGTGTTTTTCTCCATTGGAATGTATGTCGTGGTGTATGGAATGAGAAACGTTGGATTGACGAACATTTTAGCTGACCTTATACAAGTAACAGCTGATCAAGGATTATTCGCTGCTACTGTCGGGATGGGCTTCATCGCAGCTATACTTTCATCGCTTATGAATAACATGCCTACGGTCATGATAGACGCTCTTGCCATTTCTGACACCCATACAACTGGAGCAATAAGAGAAGCCCTGATTTATGCAAATGTCATCGGTTCGGACTTGGGACCAAAAATTACACCGATTGGTTCTTTAGCTACGTTATTGTGGCTGCATGTCCTTTCATTAAAAGGCGTGAAAATCTCATGGGGAACTTACTTTAAAACGGGAATCATCTTAACCATCCCAACATTGTTCATCACATTGGCCGGCTTATATATATGGCTGCAAATTATTCATTAAACCTTACTTTACAAACAAAGGAGAGAAACCGCATGGCTAAGAAAACGCTATACTTTTTATGTACTGGTAATTCTTGCAGAAGCCAAATGGCAGAAGCATGGGGGAAGAAATATTTAGGTGACGAATGGCAAGTGCTTAGTGCAGGAATCGAGGCCCATGGGTTAAATCCCAAAGCAGTAAAAGCAATGAATGAAGTTGGGTTGGATATCTCCAATCAAACATCGGATATCATTGACCCAGATATATTGAATAATGCCGATTTTGTCGTAACATTATGTGGGGATGCGGCTGACAAATGTCCTATGACACCACCGCACGTTAAACGTGAACATTGGGGCTTTGATGACCCGGCAAAAGCGGAAGGAACAGATGAAGAGAAATGGGCAACCTTCCAACGTGTTCGAGATGAAATAGATGAAAGAATTGCACGTTTCTCTAGAACCGGTGAATAAATGAAATTGAAAAGCCGTGGATGTTAGCAGGCGGACCAAAGACCATAAAGAAAGAGCTGCCAAAATCGGCAGCTCTTTTCATCATTAAATCTTAATATCGACCTTAGCATTTTTCTGAAGTTCTTCGACATGCTTCACAAGCTTTTCTTGTTTCTTTTGCTGCTCTAGTTGTTCCTTGATTTGCGGCTTCATTTCTTCGAGTTTCTGTACCTTCTGTCCGCTTGTTTTAGCTTGCTCCGCAACCTGGTCGTAATACTTTTGGATTTCTTCATCAGTTGCTTCTTCCACTTTAATCTCTTTTTCAACGTACTTCGTATATGGGATGTTCTCTGCGATCTGGGCATTCAGCATTTCCGAATTCAGACCTGCTTGCTTCAATGCCGCCTTGAATTTTTCTTCACTCTCATATTGCTTCTTGATTTCGGCAAGTTGCTTTTCAATTTCGGCCTTGGAAGCTGTGTAGCCCTTTTTATCAGCTGCTTGAAGCAGCAATGTTTGCCCCACTAAAGAGTTGAGCGTTTGCTCTTTAATTTGTTTGGCGCCCTCCTTGGATGTGGGGTCTTGTCCGAATTGCTGCATCTGCATTTGTGTGGTGGATAACACGGTATTATATTCCGCACCTGAAATTTTTTCGTCATTGACGATGGCTACCGTTTTCTTTTCATCCACCTTTTGCTTGTCTAGTTTCTTCTGCATTTCTTCCATCTGTTTTTGCTGTTCCTCAGTTGCTTTAGCCGTTTCTTTCTCAGTTGTTTTAGTCTCTTTCTCGTCATTTTTCTTATCAGCTTCATCGTTCGAACCACAAGCCGTTAGAACAACTGCCAATAATCCAATGATGATTGGGTACAATAGTTTCTTCATATTTCAGTCTCCTCTCGTATTCAATGCTAAAAAATCATCTAATGCGCATTATAAAGGAATTTCCCATTAAAACACAATTAATTCATTCTTTTTTCCAGAAAACAGGAAGATAGTATAGGCATCATCTCATTATATAAGTGTAACATTCGCGGAAATGAACCCATTTACCCTTCGTCATGCAAAATTCTTAATGGGAATGCGAAGGCTTGATACCTGGTGGGCAGTCAGAAACTTGTAATCAATCTCTTAATCACAAAACGTAACTACCGTAAATTGGTTTAGTAAAAGAAAGACTCGTCAGAAGATTCTTGGATACTCTTCTAGGAATTAGCGGTTTATATCTCTACTTAATTTCCACATGTGTGTTTCTTCATCGATCGATATCAGCGGTTCCACCAGCTTTTTGACAAAAAACTTAGTCGACAGAACCCTTGTATAAGTAGTTTATTATAAATATACATTTGTTTGAAAGCTTCCTGTAGGAGATTTTAGAGATAAGTAAATCTCTCGATGAATCTCTTTTGAAATGAAGGGATATTTTCTCTTCCAGGTTAGTATTCAAAACATACAAAAACACATTTCCTTTTTCCTACAGAAAGCGGCTAACAATTTTACACGCAAGTTATTAATATAAAGACAAGGAAAAAATTCCAATTTTTAAGAGACTATCTGATGATTTGTCAGCGCTTCCATTACAGTTTGGTCCTAATAAAGGAGGATACAATTCATGGACGTGGTTGAGCAAGAGTGTAGATTATGTAAGCGCTCAAAATAAGTCAATACATCCTATGGGTAATTATCATTAATTTTTAAAATATATTCTAGGAGGATAATTGAATGAAAATAAAAAAGGCTCCATTTCTTTCTTTACTAATGGTTGGTATTCTTGCTGTTGCTACTCCACTTGCTAGTGCAGCTGACAACAAGGCTAAAATGTTAGAAGTCCCTATTAAGGAACCTTCTGTTAATTTAATTTCAGATGTTGTTTACTCTCAGCAACCTATTTATGGTGATTCCAATGTTCCACTAGAAATGGATATATTACAGCCTGAAGGTAAAAAACCGCTTCCTGCAGTTGTATTTGTTCCAGGAGGTGGATTCATGTCAGCTAATAACGATAAGTCTGTACAACAAAGAATGATCATTTCAGAGGCAGGTTACGTTGTCGCTAGTATTGAATATCGGGTTACGCCTCAGAGTACCTTCCCTTCACCACTTGAAGATGTGAAAGCGGCCATTCGCTACCTGCGTGCCAATGCTGAAAAATTTAATATCGACCCTGAGAATACCGTTGTAATGGGTAGTTCAGCTGGAGGATATCTTGCTGCGTTTGCTGGAATAACAAATGGTTTGGCGGAATTCGATAAAGGGGAAAATCTAGATCAAAGCAGTGATGTGAAAGCGGTAATCGATTTATATGGGCTTTCTGACTTAACGAGAGTTGGAGATGGCTTTTCAGAAGAGATTCAGGCCCTTCACAAATCTCCTTCCGCACCAGAAGGTATGTGGGTAAATGGACCTTCCGTAATGAGCCCTGGTGGTTCGATTTTTGATAATCTTGAAAAAGCAGCCAAAGCAAACCCCATCACATATATCACTAAGGATGCACCTCCGTTCTTAATCATGCACGGAGATGAAGATACACTTGTTTCACCAAATCAAACTGAAATATTACACGAAAATTTAATTAACAAAGGGGTTGATTCCACTTATTATGTTGTAAAAGGTGCTGGCCATGGTGGAACTCACTGGGTGCAACCAAAAGTCATGAAAATCTTGATTAGCTTCTTAGATAAACACGTAAAAGGGAAAGAAAATAAAAAGAACTAAAAAGAGAAAAATGAATTGAAGCTAAATCCTTCCGTGAATCATACGGAAGGGTTTCTTAGTGTGCAGTGGATTCCAATTGAAATACGAAATTTTTATCTCAGTAAAAGAAGAAACAAAAAGTCTGCAAAGCTATTCTTCCAGAAAAGCTTTGCAGTCTATTTGAAATCAAACAAAAAGTAGAAAGAAAAAACTCTACATAAACATTAATACGAAACTAACAAGCAATTTTCAAATGAATTGTACTCGGTAGAAGATACTGATAAGGCCATAACAAACAAGGTTAGTAGCCAAAGGGTTAACTGAGAAGTCTACATAATATTATCTTACTAATAATTTATGGCTCGCCCTTTATAAATTGTTTAGGAATCGAAAGAGATTAGGATAAAGGGAGATTTGAAAACGGAGTTCCTTGCTTTTCAAAACACTATTATTCGAATGATTGAAGTCTAAGAAAAAAACTGTGCAAATTAAATTAGGGAACGTCTTCTTTCTTATATATCACTAAGCTGTTTTACTAGTTGGATAGGTTGCACTATCCGAATAGACTACATAATAACTGAAAATAAACTTCTTTTTTCCTACATTAAGTGGCTAACAATCCTTACAGCCAGCTAATAAAATTAGATTACGGAAAAGTCAGTTTCTTAAAAGGAGGGAACAGAGGTTACAAAAAAATGAAAGCGTTTCCTATTGGTGCAGGGTATGATTTGTTAAATGAAATCTAAAATTAAAGGGGGGCAATAATAATGAAGTTGATTAATCCAATGAAAGTAATTGACGGAAGCCGCATCCATTCATTCCATATTTGGCTTGTTTTCTGGCTTTTTCTCGTCATTTTGTTTGATGGATATGATGTTGTCATATACGGGGCTGTCGTTCCATCCCTTATTAAGGAGTGGGGAATATCGGATGTTACAGCAGGTGCAATTGGTAGTTATACGGTAATGGGTACAGCGGCCGGCGCAATCGTATTCGGGTTACTTGCAGACAAATTGGGCAGGAAGAAAATTATCTTGTTGACCATTTTCCTCTTCAGCTTTTTCACACTGCTATCTGGGTTCGCGAATGGACCGACAATGTTTATAATTTTTCGGGTCATTGCAGGTATTGGCCTAGGGGGAGTCATGCCAAATGTTATTGCCTTGACCACTGAATTTGCACCTAAGCACATCCGTTCTGCTCTCGTGTCATTCGTTTTTTGTGGTTATTCGGTAGGAGCTATAGCAGCTGCACTTACAAGCCGGTCGCTTCTGCCGACTGTTGGCTGGGAGCCCGTTTTCTGGCTCGCGGGAATCCCTCTTTTGTTTTTTCCATTGTTAATCAAAGTCATACCGGAATCTGTTAGCTTCCTAATTCAAACTGGTAGAGTGGAAGAAGCCAAGAGAGTTCTTGCCAAGATTGATCCTACAATAAACGTGAAAGAGGCAATAGAACTTAAGAAACCTGATGAGAGAACACCAGGTTCACCTGTTATAAAATTGTTTGAACAAAAACGTGCAATAAGCACCGTAATGTTCTGGATTTCCTGCTTCAGCGCATTTATTTTGATTTACTCGATGAATACATGGCTTCCACGCCTTATGATGCAGGCTGGTTATGACCTTAAATCAAGCCTCACCTTTATTGCGGTCATGCAAATCGGAGCTATTGTAGGGACCATCGTATTTGGCCGATTGGTGGATAAACTGGGCTTTAAGAAAGTACTTGTTCCCCTGTTTTTCTGTGGTGCGATTGCCCTGTCGCTCATTGGCTTCACGAACAGTCCATTTATCGCATATGGCCTGATTTCAGTAATAGGTGCTGCATCGGTTGGTGTACAGAATATGTCAAATGCATTTGTTTCCCAGTATTATCCTACTGAAATGCGTTCCACGGCCCTAGGCAGTACCATGGCTTTTGGACGTATGGGGGGGATAGTGGCTCCAACATTCGTAGGTATTCTTCTTACAATGAACTTGCAGCCCCAGTATAACTTCGCAGCAATTGCAAGCGCCGCTGTGCTTGGGGGATTCGCGATGCTGTTCGTTCAGGAGAAGCATGGTAATTATAATAAGGAAGCGGACAAACCTGAATCGGCAGAAGATCGTTTGAATGCCGCTAAATAATAGTCATAAATCCCGATGAGATACTCTCTTCGGGATTTATGACTGAGAGGAAGGGGAAGAGGAAATGAGCATAAACCTGAAGCATATTTTTACGGCAAACATACATGTGGACGATCCTATTGAAGTAGGGGATGTGGGAACGGGTATAAGAAGAGTCATTCCTATAACGGGTGGAACGTTTTCCGGACCTGGGATAAAAGGAATTGTTTTATCGGGTGGCGCGGATTACCAGATGATTCGATATGACGGCATGACGGAGGCACTTGCCCATTATACGATTCAAACAGAGGAGGGGGTGCTTATTTATGTTGTGAACAAAGGTTACCGGCATGGTCCCAAAGAAATTATTGACCGTATCATCCAAGGGGAAGAGGTTCCAATTGGATCTTATTATTTTAAAACGGCTCCCTTGTTTGAGACAGGAAGTGAAGAATATGCTTTTTTAAATCGAAATATTTTTGTAGGAGAAGGCATAAGAAGACCTTCTGATGTGCAGATGAAATTTTATCAGGTACTATGATTTTTGGTTTTCCCTCTTTCATTATATGTTTCTTCATTTACAATAGGATTAGGGAGAATTAGGAAGGAGGGATGGGCTGTGTATAGCAGTAAAAGAGAGAAATTAATGAGAAAAGTAGATAACCATTTGCGAAAGACATCGCGTTATCTGATTAAGATTGACACCGAAGAAGAGGCACTGCAGTACTTGACCGATTCCTTTCGTTCTGAACTATACTGCGATTTTGTTGGTGTTGTGTTAGAAGAGGGCGGGCAGCTTTTACCGAAAGCGTGGAGCGGCAACATACCTTCTGTAACCGAGGCCTTTCCATTTTCCACAGATGACTGTTCCTCCAAATTATTTCGTCAAAGTATGACGTATAAAACAGCGGAAGTGCCGGAAAAATGCCATATGGCAAAAGTATTGAAGAAGGCCAACATTAAAACATGGTTTACTGTCCCCCTCAAAGATGAAATTCACCATTTTGGCTTCTGCATAGTTGGTTTCTTAAGCTTCGTCCCGCTTTTGGATATGGAAGTCCACTTCGAGGAATTTGGAAAGGACATGGCAGTTGCCATGGCAATGGCGAGGGAAAAGGAAACACAGCTGAAAAAAATAGAAGGCATTGAATGGATTAGCAAAAACCTCTCACTCGATGCACCTCTTGAACAGCATATCGCCGAACTGACGTCTAGGGCAGGAAAAGGGACCAATGCCGACTTTGCGTGCATTTATTTATATAATGAAAAAGAAAACTGTTTTGTTTTCCAACAACCTGCTTACGGGAAGATGGAATACGCACACAAAATCCTGATCCAAGACAATTATATGCTGAAAGACTACTTTCCCTTTCTGGAAACACCTGGTGGGAATCAGCTAACGATTCCTCTTTTCAATGATCTGAAACCAATAGGAGTCCTGCATGTTGGGAATGAAGGGACAGGTGTATTTTCAGAAGATGATTTGAGAATGTTGGAGCTGTTGTCCAAACACGTTGCTGCTTTGCTCGAAAATGCTCGTTTATATCATAGCGAAAGAGATCATAAACACAGGCTTCAATTTCTTTTGGATTCTCAGCAAGCGCTTGTAAAAGAAACCGTTGAAGTTGACAATTTTGATGGCATCACAACCATGCTCGGCGGAATATTTCAAAGTTCGGTCATCTTATTTGACCGGTTTATGCGGGAGTTATCAGTTCTCGACTATGGACATGAAGGTGGTCCGCTATATACACATCAGTTGGCTGAAAGAGCAAAGGAAGAACTTGGTAACCAAAAAGGGAACGAGCTTATCACTATGCAAGATCCCACTAGCGCAGACTATTATTTTTCATTCTGGCCAGTTAGTGGCGGTGGCAATTTACTTGGCTACCTAGCCATTCGCAGGTCTGGTGTAGAAATGGATGAGTTCGACCGTCTGACGGTCGATTTAGCTCGGAATATTTGCTCAATCCAGTTTATAAAGCAAAAGCTCGTCCTGGATGCAAAAGAACAGGCAAAGGATAGCTTCATTAGCAAATTGCTGACAGAAAAAATTGATAATGAAGAAAGCATTATCCAATATGCAAACTTATTTCAATGGGACTTGTTCAGCCGCCATCGGTTGGCTGTTTTGTCCATAGAGCTTGATGTAAGTGAAATGGAAGGAAGCAATCTTCTTGAACAGCAGACGAAAAAAACGCTTGTTTGGGATTCAATAAAATCTCATCTGTCGGAGCTCGATCGCACTTTTATATCTGCATCACATGACGAAAAGTTTGTTCTACTTGTTTCAACTGAAATGGAAGGGAATAAGCCGAAAATGTTTTGGGCTACGCTTTTTAAAAGTATTCAGCGCTGGGTCGCGAAGGGATCTATCGAATGTAAAGTACTGATGGGGATCGGGAGTGAAACGGAGAATATCCAGGATTATTATGTGAGCTATCAGCAGGCCGTTCAGGCATTGAATATAGTTAGTAGTCGGTTCGAAAACACTGGTTATTCACTTTTTAAAGACCTCGGTTCCTATACCATTCTCCATCATTTGGGTCATTCAACTGCCATTGATTTATTTGTGAAGAGTCAACTAGGGCCTCTTATCAAATATTCAGAAGGGAAAAACATCGATTTGTTCAATACTCTCCATGTTTTCCTTCAAAATAACGGGAATGTAAAAGGTACGGCTGAAGAACTTTATATTCATCGGAGTTCCCTCATATACCGGCTTGAAAGGATCGAATTGCTTCTGGATGCCGAATTAAATGACGCTGAAGTCCGGTTCAATCTGATGATGGCATTAAAGCTTTATGATATGAATGGTGGACTTATCTAAAACAGCCTTTATAGGCTGTTTTTTTATCCTACAAAATAGCCGAAGTGATTATAGTTTTTTCCCTCATTTTGTAGGTACAAACCTAAGATTACCAAGGTTATAATTAATTTACAGAATATTGATAATTTTATATAGTCGGGAGATGGAGAGATGGCAATTCAAACAATTGGGGTAGTTGGTGCAGGTTCAATGGGTTCAGGCATTGCGAATCTAGCGGCAATGAATGGGTTTACCGTTATCTTGTGTGACATTGAAGACAGCTATTTGGAAAATGCAATAAAACGTATTGGAAAGTTTATGGATAAAAGTGTTGCAAGGGGAAAAATGACCGAAAACCAAAAACAGGAAACGCTTGGACGCATCCAAACCACGACGCTCCTCGAAGAAATGAAAGACGCGGACGTGGTGATTGAAGCCGTTCTGGAAGACCTTAATCTAAAAAAGGAAGTGTTCTCTGCACTCGACCAAATCGTTCGTGAAGGCGTGATTCTGGCAACTAATACATCATCGATGTCGATTACAGAAATTGCAGCAGCGACACAACGCCCGGAACGGGTGGCTGGTATGCATTTTTTTAATCCGGCACAATTAATGAAACTTGTAGAGGTGGTTCGTGGATATCAGACAAGCGATGAAACTGTAGAGGAATTGAAAGCGCTCTCTAAACAGCTGACCAAAGAGCCGGTGGAGGTGAAAAAAGATACGCCGGGATTCATTGTCAACCGGATCATGATTCCACAGTTTATCGAGGCGATCAAGTTGCTTGAAGAAGGCGTGGCTTCTGCTGAAGATATCGATAAGGCCGTTACACTAGGCCTGAACTATCCTATGGGTCCATTCACACTGCAGGACTTTGCGGGTGTGGATATTGGGTACCATGTGATGGAGTATTTCAAAGAGGAATTCAACGATGATCATTTTGCTCCCCCTCTTCTTCTGAAACAGCTAGTCAGGGCGGGGAGACACGGTAAGAAGACAGGCGCTGGGTTTTACGACTATGAATAATAAGAATGGGGTTGAATTGAATGTATAAATTTATATTGTGTGAAATCGAAGATAAAATCGCGGTTGTAACCATTAACCGGCCGCCCGTCAATCCATTGAATACCAAGGTATTCCAAGAGCTTTCAATCGTATTTGATGAGCTTGAAGCCAATGAAGATGTTCGAGCGATTGTCCTTACTGGCAGCGGAGAGAAAGCATTCGTTGCAGGAGCTGACATCAATGAAATGGCAAGTCTTGATCTTGTCGGAATCAATATGATGAACAAGACATCCAGAACGGTATTTACGAAAATTGAGAATGTGACAAAGCCGGTCATTGCCGCGTTGAATGGAATGGCGCTGGGTGGGGGTCTCGAGCTCGCGCTTGCCTGTGACCTGCGTATAAGTTCCGATCGTGCGAAGTTTGCTTTCCCGGAAGTTGGCCTCGGTATCATTCCAGGGGGAGGCGGTACCCAGCGGCTACAGAAGATCGTCGGACAGGGTGTTGCCAAAGAACTGCTTTATTTCGGCGATATGATCGATGCGCAACGGGCATTGGATTTGCATCTCGTCAATAAATTGGTCACAGCTGGTGAGGTGCTGGAGACAGCGAAGGAATGGGCCGGGAACTTGGCAAAAAAACCACCAGTTGCTCTTCAAATGGTGAAGACTGCAGTCAATGCAGGAGGCAATACTGACCTTGAATCGGGTTTGATTATCGAAAGCGTTTGCTTTGGCAATGCATTTTCAACGGAAGATCGGAAAGAAGGGCTTAAGGCTTTCGTTGAAAAAAGAGAACCAATTTATTCAGGAAGATAAACAATGAAGCAACACTAGATAAGTAAAACCCATAAACGTAGATATGAAGGCAATTAAGAGGTTTTCAACTGTAGATTCCAGGACATTTAATGGTGGTAGCTAGGAACATAATGCAAAATGATACGCCCAAAACTACGAGTATTGATTATCAGGTTTAAAAATAAAAAATTAAAATGAGGTGAATGAAGTGAAGGAAATCTTATTGTTAGAAGGAGCAAGGACGCCATTTGCTGAAATTTCCGGATCATTCCGTGATATCACAGCAACGGACTTAGGCGTTTTTGCCGCAAAAGAAGCCATACGGCGAGCCAAAATTTCTGGTGAAGATATCGATCAAGTTGTATTCGGGAATGTGCAGCAATCAAGCAAAGATGCCCATTTGCTGGCGAGACATGTTGGGTTAAAAGCTGGTACCCCGATTCATGTCCCTGCATTGACCATTAATAGACTGTGTGGAACGGGTGTTGAATCTATTTTAACAGCGGCACGTTACATTTTAACAGGAGAAGCGAATGTCATATTAGCAGGTGGAACTGAAAGCATGAGTCAGGTACCGCATGTAATTCGCGGAATGAGATGGGGAAGTCAACTAGGGGCGCCTGTTGTAGAAGACTGGGTATGGGACGGCCTATACGATACTTATGGAGAATGTACAATGGGTGAAACCGCTGAAAATTTGGCTGCCAAATATAGTCTGTCCAGGGAAGAAGTCGATCAGCACGCTCTCGCAAGCCATGAACGTGCCCTTGCTGCAAGAGAAAAAGGCTATTTAAATGAAGAAATTGTACCTGTGAATGTGAAAGGCAGAAAAGGCGATAAAGTCATAGAAGACGATGAACACATTCGGGAAACTAGCATGGAACAGCTTGGGAAACTGAAGGCGAGATTTGTTGAAAACGGGGTAGTTACACCAGGTAATGCTAGTGGCATGGTTGACGGAGCAGCGGCAGTCATTGTCGCCTCAAGTGACTATGCGGAAGTAAAAGGACTGAAGCCGATTGCTCGACTTGTTTCCTGGGACGTAGTCGGAGTAGAGCCAAAGTACATGGGGATTGGACCTGTTCCGGCCATTCAAAGTGCATTAAAAAAAGCTAACTTAACAATCGCAGACTTAGATCTGATTGAAATCAATGAAGCATTCTCAGCTCAGTACCTTGCTTGTCAAAAAGAATTAGGCTTTGACCTTGAAATAGGAAATATAAACGGTGGGGCAGTTGCAATGGGGCATCCGCTAGCGGCGAGCGGAACAAGAATCGTAACCGCACTCATTTATGAATTGAGAAGACGCAATAAAAAATATGGGGCAACAGCTGTTTGCATTGGCGGGGGTCAGGGAATTGCGGCAATTTGGGAAGCATTATAAAGTTGTGATTTATAGAACCGTATAATCAAAGTTTAAGGCAGTCCTTTTCCAGGGATTGAAAGGATTTTGTGTACAAATGACGAAATAACTGATGAAAATGCAGGGATTCATGGTCATTGGGATTAGGATTCCATATCGAGGCGGTCATGCTGAAAATAGAAGTTAATGTAGGCTAAAGTTAAAAGGGAAAACAAGTTTCTGGTTAAAAAAATCACATTTAGTGGCAGGAAAAATGGCGAGATTTTTAGAACCATACGGGAGCGAGTGAGTAAATGAAAAAGGATCAGAATCTTTTGACAGTTTACGGCTTATTGGAGCGTGCTGTTTCAGCTAATGGGGATAAAGAAGCGATATATGATTTGAAGAGACGGGTTTCCTACCATGAAATGAAAAAGGACGTGGAACGGTTTGCCGGGACTCTCTACAATCTAGGCATAAAAAAAATGGACCGGATTGCTGTGTCATTGCCCAACTGGTATGAAACAGCGGTTATATTTTTTGCTGCAGCCAAAATTGGGGCGGTGATCGTCCCCTTTAACCATAAATATCGAACACATGAAGTCGAATACATCTTAAAGAATTCCGAGCCGAAAGCGTTGATAGTGACGGAAGAATTTGATCAAAACTTTGGGTTAAAAGAAGCGCAGTCGATTGTGCCGTCATTGATCTCTGTACGGTTCACACGGGATGGCCTCCATCCATATGAGGACCAAACCGATGGTGATGTCATGGAAGCAGAAATTGATGTAAATAACGATCTATTTTGTATTTTATATACGTCCGGGACAACCGGCGTGCCAAAAGGCGTTATGATCACGCATAGAGGTGTGGTACAATCCGCGAATACATTGGCAGGGGAACTTAGATGTACTGAAGAGGACGTTTTTGTTGTATCAGCGCCGCTGTTTCATATCTTTGGCATGGCATGCAACTTGTTTTGCGGCGTATCCGCCGGGGCACGAATGGTGTTGCAGGAAAAATATCATCCCCGTGAAACTCTCAAACTGATTGAACAAGAAAAAGTTACGATAAAGATGGGTGTACCGACAATGTTCATTAAAGAAATGGAACTGGAAGATTTTGGTAGTTACGACTTGTCGACATTGCGAACAGGCATGGTGGGGTCTGCTCCAATTCCACCAAGTAAAGTCAAGGAAATACGAGATCGCATGGGCATAAAACTTTGTCAATCATTTGGAATAACGGAAACGGTTACGGTTACAATGACTCCTTATGATGATGATGAACAGAAAATAACGAAGACACTAGGAAAACCGATTCCTGGGGTTGAGTTGAAAATTGTTGATGAAAACCGGCTTGAAATCCCATTGGGGGAAACAGGAGAGATAGCCCTCAAAAGCTTTGGGATAATGAAAGGCTATTACAAAATGCAAGAACATACGGACGGTGTTCTAGATCGGGAAGGCTGGTTCTATACCGGTGATCTAGGTGTGCAGGATGAAGAAGGATATCTGCATTTTGTAGGCAGAAAAAAAGAAATGATAATCCGTGGGGGCTATAACATATATCCTCAGGAAATTGAAAGTGTGCTGACCAAACATCCAAACATAATGGTTGCTGCAGTCGTGGGCATTCCAGATGAAGTGCTTGGTGAAGTGGTGTGCGCGTTCATTCAGCTAAAAAAAGGAACAGAAATTTCAGAAGGTGAAATTAAAGCCTTTTTAAAGAAACAAATAGCAAATTATAAAGTCCCGGAAAAACTCATGTTCATTGAGGATTTTCCAATGACGGCTAGCGGAAAAATCCAAAAATCGAGACTTCTTGATCAGATGGATGCGAAGGTCAGTCGTCCAGTCTGAAATTGAAAGGAGCATATCTAACATGATAGCAGAATATTCGTTCCAGGTAAGATGGGGTGACACGGACGCAGCAGGAATAGTGTTTTATCCCAACTTTTATAAATGGATGGATGAAGCCACTCATGAATATTTGTCAGCCCTAGGGTATCCATCCTCCAAACTTTATGCAGAACAGCAAATTGGTGTCCCTTTATTAGAAGCAAACTGCATTTTCAAATGTCCGCTTTTCTTTGAGGATAGCGTGGTTGTGCAAAGTACAGTTGAAGAATTACAAAACAAAGTATTTAAATTGCGACATGCTTTTATTAGAGGCGAACAAATAGTAGCTGAAGGGTATGAATTACGTGCCTGGACATCATTTGAGGGTAAACCGAAGGCGCTACCGGTTCCTGAAGATATCCGAAAAAAAATGATGCCGAAAACCCACCAGTCTATGAAGAGGTGAAAACATGCTTACGGAAAAAAAGGAAATCAAACATTTTTTGAATACTGACATCCTTCCTGACGAAATTTTCACACCCGAAGATTTTAGTGATGAACATATAATGCTGGAAGAGATGACTGGGAAATTTGTGAAGAACAGAGTTTATCCTGCATTAGGAAACATAGAAAACCAGGAGTTTGATGTAACAGTGCGTCTTATCAAAGAGGCAGGTGAACTCGGGCTGATCAGCGCAGATATTCCAGAGCAAGATGGCGGGCTAGAGCTTGGCAAAGTCAGTGCGTCGATCATATCTGAAAAAATGGCGCTTGGACGTTCGTTTTCCATTACATTTGGAGGGCAAACCGGAATTGGGGCGTTGCCAATTGCCTATTTTGGAACTGTGAAACAAAAGGCGATGTATCTCCCAAAAATGTTATCTGGTGAGACTATAGCTGCATATGCATTAACCGAACCTTCATCCGGCACGGATGCAATGAGTGCAAAGACAACAGCGGTACTCTCAAAATGTGGGAAATATTACATTTTAAATGGAGAAAAACAGTGGATTACCAACTCTTCTATCGCTGGCCTATTTATTGTGTATGCAAAAGTGAACGATGAAAAGTTTACTGCTTTCATTATTGAAAAAGATTACGAAGGAGTCTCCATTAATCCTGAAGAAAAGAAAATGGGGTTGCGGGGGTCTTCCACATGTTCTCTTATTTTGGATAATGTAAGAGTACCTTCTGAAAATGTTATTGGTGAAGTAGGGCGTGGGCATATTATTGCGTTTAACGTATTGAATATCGGCCGCCATAAGCTTTCAGCCACTTCATTGGGAACTGCAAAGAGATCGATTGAGCTAGCAGTTAGCTATGCCAATGAAAGGAAGCAATTTGGCCAGCCTATTTCCAGCTTCAACTTAATCAAAAATAAACTGGCTGATATGGCTATAAAAACATACGCGAATGAAAGTTCCGTGTATAGAACTGCAGGCTCGATGCAGGAAGGGTTTGCAAATATGAAACAAACGGGCTCCGATGACTTTTGTGAAACGATTTCCCGTTATGCTTTAGCATGTTCGATCAACAAAGTTATGTCCACGGAAGTTCTTGACTTTATCGTAGATGAAGCCTTGCAGATCCACGGTGGATATGGATATATGGAAGAATATGAAATAGAGTCACTATATCGTGATTCCAGGGTTAATCGGATTTTTGAAGGTACGAATGAAATTAATAGAACCCTGATTGCTTCAACATTACTGAAAACCTATGAATTGCCTAGTAAGAAAGGAAATGTTGACGAAGGTACGCTGCTACGTGAAAAGCAGACACTTCAACTGATGAAAAAGCTTTATCATTCTACAATAGAGTCTGTTCGGAAGAACGACCTGATAAATCTAAATCAAGAACAGGAAACAGCTGCATTTATCGCGGACCTAGTCATCGGAATTTATTCGGCGGAAAGCTCCATTTTACGAACGGAAAAAGCAGTACAGATAACAGGGAAAGATAAAAACAGCCAAAAAGTTGCTTATACGAAAGTATTTATACATGAAACATCCCAAATGGTCGCCATCAGAGCCTTAAATATTCTAAATCATCTCGGTGATGATGAAGCATTTTCGCGGATTGCTGGCCGTCTTATCATGAGTTGCCCGGAAGATATTGTGGAAGTGAAGCGTAAAATTGCGGATGTAATTATTGAAGCTGAAAAATATGTTTCTTAGTTATTAGTGCAGATACCTGATCAGCTACCGAGATAATTGGGAGTGGTAAATAAAGTTCAATTATTAGATGTAATTATGGAATCGCTTTCAAATCATGAACTTATTTTAAAAGGAGTGAATTGAATGGCTAAAAGTGAAGTTTATACACAGGAAAAGCTAGATCAGTATTATGAAGGCATGAAGAAAAGAAATCTTGGCCCTCTATGGTACGACCTTGGCCATATGGTAACCAAAGAGCCGGTACATGATGTAGAGCCGTATTTATGGAAGTGGAAATCCATCCGTGAATATGTGCTGACTGCAGGGGAATTGCTGGAGCCGGGGAAAGACGCAGAACGCCGTGTAGTGTATCTTCAAAATCCGAGCCTGCTGAAGCGAGGTCTTGTTGGCTATGGGACACATACTTTATATGCTGGCATTCAGCTATTGTTACCTGGTGAGAGCGCCCCCTCCCATCACCACTCGCAATCTGCGATCCGTTTTGTTATTGAAGGGGACGGGGCATACACGGCGGTTAATGGAGAGAAAACGTATATGGAACGTGGAGACATGATTTTGACGCCGGCCTGGACTTGGCATGAGCACAAGCATGAAGGGACAGAGCCGATGTTTTGGATGGATGGGCTAGATGTCGGTCTCGTCCGTACGATGGCTGCATCGTTTTTTGAGCCGTATGAGGAAGAGTCTTACCCGATGGAAGCACCAGAAAACTATGGTAATCAGCAATTTTCAATGGGAGCGTTTAAAAAGCTAAATGAAAAATCAAATCCTGATTATCCATCACCAATTTTCGGTTACAAATTCAATCGTGTTAAATATTTGCTTAATCAGATGACAGAAGCAGATTTTGACCCGTTTGACGGATACGCGATTGAATATATTAACCCAACCACAGGTGGCTCTGCTGATTCCCGCATTGGCACAATGATGCAAAAGCTGAAACCAGGTCAGCAAACGAAAGCGCACCGACATGTTCACAGCGCAATTTTTCATGTTCTTGAAGGTACAGGCTATACGGTCATTGATGGTCAGAAGTTTGAATGGGAAAAAGGGGATTTCTTTATTCTACCACCATGGAGCAATCATGAGCATGTGAACACGGGATCAGAAGATGTGTTCCTATTCTCCTTCAATGACAAACCCGTCATGGAAAAACTAGAGCTTGAATTCAGCGAGGGATACCAAGAAAATGATGGACACCAGGTAGTGAAAAAAGTCTTTATTCCTGACGGAACCGTTTGAGAAGAGAAGGGGGAGGCAGTGTGAAGATTGCTATTTTTAATGACGATTTACTTGGAGTGGTAATGGGAGACCGTGTAACAGATGTTTCAAAAGTAGCAGGGTGGGATAAAGCTGACCCGAATTCTTCTTTCCTCAAGCTCGTTGAAAATTTTAATGAACTAAAAGAGGAAATGAATCGGGAAGCGGAAACAGGAACTTCGTATTCATTGAACGAGGTGACATTGAAGTCCCCCGTACCAAGTACACGGAAAATTTGGGCTGCACCTGTGAACTATCGAAAACATCAAGAAGAAATGAATGAAATATTCAACAACGCACCTAGGACAATCGAAGAAATTGCCTTGTTTCTGAAATCACCAGAGTCCTTATCTGGCCCTTCCGATCCCATTTTACTTCCTTATAAGGATCGTCGTACGGACCATGAGGCTGAGCTTGGATATGTGGTCGGTAAAAAGGCGAAAAATATTAAGGTGGAAGAGGCAAAAGATTATATCTTTGGTTACTTTGCCTTATTGGATATTTCCATTCGGGGCAATGAAGAGCGGACCTGGCGAAAGTCGTTTGATTCATTTACTCCGATCGGGCCATGGATTGTGACTTCCGATGAAGTCGAAGATCCAAATGACTTGGCCATGACATTATGGGTGAATGATGAAGTGCGTCAGGATGGAAGTACAAAACATCTCATTTACGATTGTTACAAATGTTTTGAAGTGGCATGCGATAATATGACGCTCCTTCCTGGAGATATTGTGGCAACGGGTACCCCTGAAGGAGTTGGTCCGATTGAAGAGGGGGATTGTGTCCGCATTAAAATTGACAAAATTGGTGAATTCACCGTAGATGTTAAACTGGCCGGTGAAGTTTAAGGAATTGTAAAACTGAAAATGTCTATTTTGCCTTATAATTCTAACCACAAATAATCATAAAATATTAAATAAGGAGAATCTCATCTATGGAAAAAATTAATAAATGCGATGTAATAGTTGTTGGCGCTGGCCCGGTTGGTTTAGTTGCAGGTCTTGCATTGAAGCAAAAAGGAATTTCTTCTGTAGTAATAGAAGCGGATCCGCAAGGACGTCCTCGTCCGGGTAGCCGGGCGATCTATATGCACAGTGCAACTCTAAAACTTTTGGAAGAAATTTCGAAAGGACTGGGGTTCACACTGGGGCGCAATGGGATCATTTGGCCTGTTAAGCGAACACTTTATAAAGGAAAAGAAGTATATGTCCGTAATTATGGATTTACGGATAATACCGATCAAAATAAATTACCCCATTTCACGGCATTGCACCAAGATGATATCGAAAACCACATTTATGATGCCTGTCTTGACGCTGGTGTTGAGTTCGTTTGGGATTCACCAGTGAAAAAATTGGATATTACCGGTGCTGGAGTGAGATTGACTACAAAATCCGGTGAAGTGTGGGAAGCACAATACATTATTGGCAGTGACGGATCACATTCAGTTGTAAGAGAACAGGCTGGTTTAAAATTTGAAGGACCGCGAACGGCAGATACATTCCTTGTAGTTGATGTAAAAGAGGATGAGGAAAATCCCCTCCCGCTTGAGCGTACATTTCATTATCAACACCCAGCAATGGGAGGAAGGAATGTGATGTTTGTTCCGTTTAAAGGTGGCTGGCGGGTGGACCTTCAGCTTTTAGAAGGGGACAATCCGGATGACTATACAAATATCGAGGGTGTCAAAAAGTGGCTTCCAAAAGTGATGGATGCTAAATATGCTGAGCGTATTACATGGGTATCTACATACCGTTTCCATCAGGTCGTTGCCAATTCCTTTACAGATGAAAAAAGGCGAGTTCTTCTCGCCGGTGAAGCAGCCCATTTATTTGCACCTTTTGGAGCCCGTGGATTGAACTCCGGAGTACCGGATGCAATTATTTCTGTACGGGGGATTAAGAAAGCGCTTCAATCCAACTCTGAAACGGAGCGAAAAGAAGCAATTGATGCAGTTGCCACCGAAAGACGTATTGCCGCAAAATGGAACCGTGACGGATCAACCACTGCATTGCATCACCTTCAAGGGGATGCCCCTGAAATGAACTTAAAGCGTGAACTTGCAGCATCCCTCGTATCCATAGTTCCAAGACTGGGACGCTGGCTCGATGAAGGCCCATATGGACCGAAATTTGGTCCTCCAGAACTGACAACAAAATATTAACAGACATTGGTCGGCAGGGAAATCCCAGTCAGCCTGATAAAACGGAAGGTATGAAAGGAGCGGACTAATATGGCTTTAGCCGGAATAATCAATGAAGAAAAGTACGGTACGGACGCACGGCCTGCCAATGAAATGATTGTGCGACTTACATCCATAGACTGGTATTCACAAGTCGGGGTGAAGTGTAATGAAGCAGAGAAAAAAGTAGATCAGTTTATGAACGCAATTGGCGTCAGTGAATATAAAATAAAGTGGCTTTCGGCAACTCAGGTTTCAGAAGCAATCAGCTGTCTTTCGTTTGAAAGCAGTATACTTTGGGAAGTTCTAAAGGAATTGCCAGATCAACTTAAGGAAAAGATTGATGCCGCTGGAAATGAAAAACTGCTTGCAGATATCGTGGACAAAGTGCCGGAGGCCGTTTTTCATGGAGCATATAAACATGCATTCAACGCATTTAGGGATGAAAAAGCAATAAAGTTCCTCGTTGGACATGCCATGTATATAAGTGTTCTTGCTTGTACAGCTGAACTTGCTGGTGAAGAAAACCCATTTTCCTTTATTGTAGAATTGCTTGAAGATGGACATCTGCCGCTCGGTCCTGAAGGAAATACATTTTATCTTCTATAATTTAGAAGCAAACATGATAGTGATGTTTGCGTGCTAATATCACCTACTCAGACATATCTACCGGATGACATATTGTAGTGTTAAGATACTATTGCAAACAGAGACTTTTGAAGACTACCATCTTCTAATAAGAAAACAAGGTTGCCAGAAACGGAAAATCTGGTGCAGCCTTGTTTTCGCTTCAGTTTTAAATACGAATAGTTATATGCCTAAGAACAACTTGTTAGATTCGGATTATAACTTATTTCTATTAAAATAATAAACGGCTGAGATTACGAGAATCAACAGTATCAAAACAATCCTTAAATCGTCCGATGCCTTCAATACCTGTGTTACCGAATATGCCTCGACAAGAAGGGCGGGCAGTTTTCCGATGGATGTCGCGAGGAAGAAAATCATCATTCCCGTCCTGCTTAATGCCGCTGTAAGGTTGATTGCGCCGGATGGTATAAAGGGAAGGAGCCTAAGCATCAGGATTATCCAAAATGCATGGAACCCTTGTGACTTTTGCAGCTTCTTGACCCACCGGTTCTTCATGAACTTGGGTTTGAATGTTTGAAAGCCCTTTCGATATAACCAAAAGCTGACCACTGCACCGGCAATTTCTCCCATGTAAGAAAGGATCAATCCCTTTTCAAATCCAAATACGCTGATATTGGCGGCCGTGATGAATACACTTGGAATAAAACCAAGCACGCTGATCAATATATTGAATACTAAACTTACAGCAATGGAGAAAGGGCCGCTGGATAGTAATGCCTCAGAAATGAAATTCATATCAATCCACAGAACTCCATTTATACCCGATGCCCCAGACCGTTTTCAAATGTTGATCTGCTGGAAAACCGGCATGACGCAATTTCTCTCTAATATTTCGAATATGGGAATCGATTGTCCGATCTTCGGTATCCGTTTTAAATCCCCATATGGTCGAAAGCAGGTGGTCTCTGGAATACACTTGATCTGGGGATTTTAAAAACAAGCACAGCAGTGAGAACTCTTTCGGTGTTAATGGAATTGTTTTGGTATCATAATGTGCTTCATAAGCGGATTCATTTAATTTTAGCCCCCTAAAGGTCAAAGAATCATCCTGATTATGCACCCGCCGCGTCACTGCTTCGATTCTGGCAAGTAAAACATCTTCATGAAAGGGTTTCGTAATATAATCATCTGCACCCTTTTTCAACCCTTTCACCATTTCTTGTGCAGCATCCCGGGCGGTGAGCATGATTATGGGAATGCTGGAAAACGCACGGATCCTTTCGCACGTTTCCCACCCATCAATCTCAGGCATCATTACATCAAGAAGTACTATGTCCGCATGTTCATGCGCTAAGAATTGTAAGGCTTCATGTCCAGATTTCATCTTCAGGCATGTATATCCGTGAGGTTTAATGTATAGCTCCAATAGATCAAGCATTCTCTGTTCATCATCAACCAGAACTACTGTCTTCATTTTTTATCTCCTTAAATGTGATAGTGAAGCACGTTCCTTGCTCCATGTTGCTTTTAACCGAAATGGTTCCACCTTGTATCTCCACTAATTGCTTGACGATGGAGAGCCCTAATCCGAATCCGCCGGTATCTCTGGCACGTGATTTCTCGACACGATATAAACGATCAAAGATATGGGGGACATCTTCAGGTGGAATGCCAACCCCTTGATCGATTATGGAGATGGAAATCCAGCCATTGCATTCAGTGGCTTTGATGGTAGTGACTGTATATTCGTTCGAGTACTTCAGCGCATTATCCAACAGGTTAAGAATGACTTGCTCAAACCGTGAGGGATCTATAGCTATAAATAAATCATCCTTGCATTCCAGATTCAATTGAATTCTTTCATTTGCAAAAGCCGGTAACACTTTTTCATGAATGTTTTGCAGGAATGAAAAGAGCTGGACGATTTCTTTTGATATGGTGAATGTATTTACATCCATTCTAGCCATATTGAATAGTTCGTCCAATAATCTGTTTAATCGTTCGGATTCATCATGGATGATCTCTAAGTATCTTGTTCGTTCGGATGCATCCAAATCTTTCCGGAGGGTTATATCAGCATATCCCTTGATATAAGTTAGCGGCGTGCGCAGTTCATGGGAGATACTTGCCAAAAATTCATTGCGTTCCTTCTTTAAATAGTTCAATTCATTAGCCAAGCTTTGAATGGATTGGGCAAGCTCCCCGAGCTCATCATGAGATCGTACCGGCACAGCCACTGAAAAATTCCCTTTACTGAGTTTGGTTGTCGCTTCCTTCATCGAAATAAGCGGTCTAGTCAAAGCTTTTGATAGAAAATAGATGGTGATAAGCATGAATAAAAGGAGCAATGCAGTCGCAAAAAGGAAATGCCTATTCAATTGTGCGATTAAATCCTCAACATCTCTAGTATCTTTGAACATATAAACATAGCCTTTTTTTTCTTTATCACTGATAAATGGCGTAACGGTGGCTATATATCTTTCATCCTTCCAACTTGATTGGAGGA
The DNA here is from genome assembly GCF_056397085.1 of Peribacillus sp. 05N428. NCBI lineage: Bacteria > Bacillati > Bacillota > Bacilli > Caryophanales > Bacillaceae > Peribacillus > Peribacillus sp. 05N428. The sequence goes on from NZ_JBFTMS010000021.1 coordinate 26,241, forward strand.
CCATACCTTTTCGGGGTACTTGCGGGATCTTTTTTGCCAAGATTTTGTTCATTCCCCCATTTACCTTTGCGGAAGATATCAGAATATCTCCTCTTGTATTCGTAATCACGACATCTGTATCGGTATGGTATTCCATCAGGCCGATATGCTTAAGGGTAGAGTCGGAATACGTGATTTCCAACACATCACGATGACTATTGCCACGGGCCTTCAGTGATTCCAATTCTTGATTGATACGGGAATGGATCACTTTATTATGCAAGTAAATCATGGAGACGGTTTCCATCAAAAAAATGCAAATAAATATAGATAGTCCGAGTTTAAAGGAGATTTTCAGGATTATTCACCTTCTTATTGAATAAAGTCAGTTTAGCGAAAAAGTATGAAGAAAGTATGCAGTTTATTTCAATTTCTTCGCATCTATTAAACAACGATAATCCGAATGATGACTTGTTGCAAGAGAGACAATCCGTTTAATGGGCCAAAACTGTCACTTTTTTAAGTCCTGTGCAGGGGGGAATCAGGTTGTATTTAGCCACTCCTCCCAAAACATATACGTAGGATTGCTATGCGGCAACCGTGGAAAAACATAATTTCCATACGGAAATCATTAAACATAACACTTTTCGAAGTTGTTACTAATTATTCATATAGAACTTATTTTAATTACACCTCTAACGAATGGAAACTGCCGTGAAAATGGACCGTTTCTTTGATTTAGTTTATACAAAATGTTTTGTATTGAGGAAACATTTTGTCGTGATTGAATACTATGTAAAAAAGGAGCTGATCCATATGAATTGTACAAACCGTACGCAGAAAAAAATAATGGCATATTCCGCATTATTCAAAAAAATGGGCATTCTCAATGATGAGGAATACAAAAATATCGCAAAGACCTTTCAATCAAAGGGTTGAGGAAGTGTCCCTTGGTTATTCATAAACTTTTATCATGCAGTATACGGTCTGTAAAACCCCCGCCTTTCAATCTTAGAAAAGGAGGGGGACTGCAGACTATTAGGATATCAAGGAAGTGTGGGCGATGTTGTCAATTTGTCGGGCTCTAAGTCTATCGAATTTCATCTTTTTGGCGGCTGCACCCAGCTGGTTGAATTGATGCACCTTAAGTTTGAAAATTACATAAACGATGGACATTTCTTGGCAAGTAGGAGGGAGTTCATTGAAAAGGGATACGAAAAAATTTCTTGCGTTATGAGAAGTGAAAAGGAAGATTGTTGTGATCCGATGGTGTTCTCTGCGATAATGGAGTAAAGAAATTGAAAAGGAGTTACGTAAGATGGCGGAGGACTTTAAGATTCCCAGCTTGAAAGTTGATGAGATCGATAAGAAAATCATATCGGTTTTACATGAAGATGCACGAATTTCATATACCGACTTAGCGAAGAAAGTGGAGCTTTCCAGAGTTGCGGTTCAGATGAGAATTAATCATCTAGTTGAAAACGGTGTGATCGAGAGGTTCACTGCGGTCATAAATCCAGCTAAGGTCGGGATCCATGTTTCGGCATTCTTTAACGTGGAGGTTGAGCCAAAATATCTGGAATCGGTCGCGCAGCAATTAGAAAGTGAACCGGCTGTTACGAGTTTATATCATATGACCGGTCCGAGTAAACTCCATATGCACGGAATCTTTACTGATAATCAAGAGATGGAACGCTTTCTTAATGAGAAACTGTATGCGGTCGTCGGTGTTGTCAGCGTTGATTGCCAAATTCTCATTAAACGTTATAAAAGCCGGATGGGCATGAAGCTTTAATAAAAAAATCCCCCTATACAGGCGGATTTTTTTATTTATGTGAGCGGGATGATAAAGCCGCCATACGCAAAGGCAAGAATGATTACGAATGCAGGGTGGATCTTGAATTTACCTAAAGCCAAGAAGGCCAATCCAGCGATGAAGACTGAATGGATGTAGCCGATGGACCCGACCGCGTCCGCGGCCATATTCCAGGTGAGCAATAACATCATGATCGCGATCACGGGCTGTACAAGTAGTGACATGCCTTTTACGATAGGCGATTGTTTGTATTTTCGCAGGATTTTTAATAGATATATCAAAGCCACGGCTGAAGGGATGATCGTGCCTGCCAATGCAGCTAGAAATCCTGGCCAGCCATATACATCATATCCGACATATGCGGCTATTTTCGTGGCGATGGGTCCAGGGAGTGAATTTCCTAACGCGAGCATTTGTGAGAACTCGGTATTATCAAGCCAGCCATAACGGTTGACGATTTGATCATACATAAGCGGAATCGAAGCTGGACCTCCGCCGTAACCAAGAATATTGGCAATGAAAAACGCTAGAAAAACAGCAACTCCTATTGGGATAATAATACCCATTAAGCGGATTCCTCCTTCCTATCAGTCTTTTTATTTTTCAATCTATCCTTTAATTTATAATGAAACGCCCCATATAAAAGAAACATCATAATGACGATACCCGGATGCAGGGAAATGACCTGCAGAAGCAAAAAGGAAATCGCAAAAAAGGTGATTCCGAGCACTTTTCCTAACCCTTTTACCGCCTTTTCGCCAAACTCATAAGCCATTTGACCAAGCATGACAGCGACAACCGGCATGACAGCAGCGATCATATTACTGATCATTGCCGAATTACTTAGAACATTAATGAACGCAATCAAGAAAACCATCGCAATGCATGAAGGTAATACGTGAGCCGCCACACTTACGATGGCTCCCGGCCAGCCTTTTAATTTATAACCAAGATATGCTGCCATCTTCGTGGCAATCGGTCCTGGGAGCGTATTGGCAATTGCCAATGTGTCCCCGAATTCATCATCGTCAAGCCAGTGATAACGGGAAACTGCTTCGTGGCGGATGAGCGGGATGACAGATGGCCCGCCGCCGAATCCTAATATCCCCGTTCTCATCATTCCAATCGTCAATTCCGTATATGGATTTTTCACAAACGATTCCTCCTTTGTTATAAAATTCAGCATTCATTTCCAAGATTATGAATTAATGATAACAAAAATTCTTTCGAAATGTACAAAAAATAATGATAATAATTACGTAATGAATGAATAATTGGTATTTTTAAATAAAATAGGCTTATAAAAGTGATGAAAAAACAACTTTTTGTTTTGGGGAATGAAATTTGGATTACGTAAGAAAAACATACAAGTTATAATACAATCATCATTATTTTTTTTGAAAAATCAAATAATTAAAAAGGAGTAGATTTATGACCCAATCGATAATTGGTGGTAAGCCCACACTATTTAGCATCGGTGGCAGGTGAAGTTAAGTACGGCAAAGATTTCAGGGGAAACGGGAGAAAAAAATACATCCCAAATATAGGAATCAGATTCTTCTAGAATGAGTACCTAAAAAAAGCTAGTTCTAAGGCAAATGGATTCCACCAATTGAACAAACAAAAAAAGCAAGGTTAATTGACCTTGCTTTTTTTGATCAAAGTCCAAAAAGTAACAGTACTTTTGATTTTTCAATTTCATTGTCCTCTTCAACTATAGAATGTATATACTCCCTTTACTCTAATTGTCATAAAATTAATTTTCCATGTAAAAAAAATTTAACGCATTTTCGATTTTAATAGATTTTTACTATGACTATTTTTAGATTTCCCTTTTATTTACTACAATTTCCTGATTTCAATGTCCAAGTTCAAAGCTGGCACGCTGCTTGCAATATCTAAACATGAAAGCTTTTAAAACAGTATTGGAGGTAATGGAAATGATAGAGCGTCACATTGAATTTTATAGTGAAGGTTACAAATTAGACGGCACGGTATATCTTCCAGACGATTATAAAAAGGGAGAAAAAAGACCAGCGATCATTCCGAACTCTGGATATCAAGGATTTAATGAATTTTATCCAAAGTTATTTGCACGAAATTTAACAGCGGCAGGTTATGTCTGCTTAGGATTCGATTATCGGAGCTTTGCGAAAAGTGAAGGGGAAGAAGGTCGAGTTATTTTGGATGAGCAGGTAGAAGATATTCAAAATGCGATAACATTTCTCTCCCTCCAAGAAGAAGTAGATTCAGATAGAATAGGATTGATAGGTTGGGGTATGGGTGGTTCGAATGTTGTCCGTGTGGCTGCAAGTGACAACCGGGTCAAGGCAGTGGCAGCACTGAATGGTTTTTATAATGGCCAAAGATGGTTACGCTCCATTCATTCCTATGTTGAATGGAATGAAATCTTAAAGACAGTTAAAAAAGATCGAGAACAACGAGTATTAACTGGGAAGTCGCAACTTGCCAATACGTTTATTCATTATCCACTTGATCCGGAAACAGCGGATTATGTTGAAAAGGAATTGGCCATTCTATCCCCATTTGGTAAGCAAACAGTGTTGCAGTTTACAGATTCAATAATAAGCATGAACGCAGAAGAAGAAGTGAAAAATATAACTGTGCCACTTTTCATTGCTCATGGGAAAGATAACTTATTACATCCACTGGATGAGGCAAATGGGCTGTACGAAGCAGCAAATGAGCCTAAGGAACTTTATATAATAAATGGTAAGCATAATGATTTCATGTATCATGAGCATGAAGTTTTCCAAGATTTAAATGAACAGCTAAAAGCATTCTTTAATGGAATACTAACGAAAAAGGAAGAAGATAGTAAAGTCACCCAATTGCAAAGGTGAATTAGATAATAGCTTGGCAGGTGGCAAATTATTTGTCATCTGTCTTTTCATATAATTTATCAAAAGGAGCAACTTTATGGGAATTAAGCATCCTTTCAAAACAGCCGTTATTGAATTTAATCCACAATTAAATCAATTGGACAACAATATGGATAATTTGCTGGAAGCGGTAACAGAAGCAGCAAAAAATGGAGCAAAATTAATTGTCACTCCGGAAATGGCTACAACAGGCTATCATTATGAGAATCGTCAGTCTATCCTGCCATTTACAGATACCATCCCTGGTAAAACGACCAAACGTTTTGAAGAAGTCGCAAAATTATACGATACACATATTGTCATAGGAATGGCGGAAGTGGATGTAGAGGACGGACTTTGCTATAATTCCGCTGCGCTTGTGGGTCCTACGGGATATATCGGAAAATACAGGAAAGTGCATCAATGGGCAACAGAAGATAGCTGGGCACATTGGGGGGACATGGGCATTCCGGTATACGAAACGTCTATTGGGAGGATTGCAGTCATTATTTGTATGGATTCAAGCTATTTTGAATCAGCCAGGATCGTTGCAGTGAAGGGAGCTGATATTCTTTGCTTTCCGACGAATTCAACTGGTGGATCGCTTTCGATGCTGCAGGCATGGGCTGAAATGAACGGTCTGTATGTCATAGGTGCGAATCGCTCAAATACAGAAACCAATTACCATATGATCGGTGCAAGTGCCATTTGGTCACCTTTAGGTAGGAAACTTGCTGAAACCCCATACGTAGAAAAAAGTCACGCGAGAGATGAGACAGTCATTTTATATGCGGATATTGACCCTGCTTTATATGATAATCCCGCAAAAAAAAGAATGGAAAAACGAAAGCCAGACCTATATTCTGATTTAATGTTGCATGTCGGACCTTGGGAGTATAAAAAATCACCATCAGAGCAAATGGATACTGGGACTTATGAAAAAAAGACTTCTTCTGCTTTATTGCAGTATGAACCGGTAATAGGAGATAAAAAAGAAAATCTTAAGAAAATAAAAAAGCTCCTGGCGGATGCTAGCTTCAAGGCAAAAAAACAAAAGAGCTTGTTATCACTAGTTATTTGCCCGGAACTTTCCTTAACAGGTCCCGTTAATTCACTTAGCCCTGAGGATATCCGGAAACTTGCTGAACCCATATATGGAGAAACCATAAGAGAAATGAGAATGCTTTCAACTGAATATCAAATTAATATCATTTTTGGTATGATAGAGGAAGAAGAGAATCTCCTTTATAATACAGTAGTTCTTCTGACGCCAGCTGACAATAAAGTTACTAAAGCCCGTAAAATGCATTTGTCAGAATCGGACGAACGCTGGGCATCTGCCGGTTGGGAATTGGTTGTAGCAAATGTAAAGGATATAGGGCGTGTGGGCCTTATAGTCGGTTGTGATGCTGCATATCCTGAGGTAGCGGGCATTATTGCCGTAAAACGTGCCGATTTTATTACCATCCCCTCATGCTGGCATGGTGAATTTGGTGCAACACTGGCGCTTCCTGAAAAAATAATGGAAAATAGGTATCCGATAAATTCGATGACGACATGGGACGCCACGGCAAGATTTTCGCAAACAAAAACACTCATTGCGAATTTTATAGGTTCAGATATTGATTGTAAAGGTGGGAGTGCTCTTTATACACCTGATCCGATTTATGGAAATGACATGCCCGTAGTTGCCTCTTCTCACAGTGAAGAGGTATTGATAGTGGCTAATTCTAAAATGGAACAAAATTGGTGGTTTGATCAACATAAGCTATTACTATCAAGAAGGCCGATTTTTTATCGGGAACTGGTAAAGAAGTTACAAATATAAGCGCTTCGAGTCGTTAGTAAACTTTAATAATAGGTAACAATTAAAAGTGAGGGTGTTAAGAAGCACACATAAAAAGTACTTTAATAACAATGTATAAAGTGCTTTTTTCATTTCTCACATATCGAGGTTTTGTAAATGAAAGTATTTCAATCACGGCTAATGAAGCGTTATGTAACTATTGTTTTAGTTGTCATTTTGTTTGTACTGGCCTCTCTTTATTTGATTGCCGTACATGTAATGAATGGATCTGTACGGTCACAAATGGAATATCGAGATGAACTTATAGCCAAAACCCTTGGCAACCAAACAGAGAATATCTTCAAAAATTCAATTTCCGATATGCGACAGATATCGCCCATTGTTACAAATATTAATAACAAAGCAGAGAATGCTTTTCATGTAGAAATAGAGACGATTTTGTCACAGGATCCACTTTATCTGTTCATAGAAGTATATAAAGAGGATCAGTTGAACCTACGTATTCCGAATGTTCCATTTTCTGATTTTATAGAAAATGGTTCTATTTTAAAAAGGCTCACCTGGAGTCAGACAAGCTATATTTCAAATATGATGGAACTGCCTGACGGCCGCAAGACCATTGCGATTGCATATCCATCCATTAATGAAAAGGGAGAATTTAAGGGGAGTGTAGTCGCTTATTTAAATTTAAACGTTTTATCAGAACACCTTCAAAAATTTGCAATCGGGAAAGAGGGAGTGAATGCAATAATTGACCGCAATGGAACAATTATTGCACATACTGACCAAAGTTATATTGGCAAATCCATTCGGAATCATGAGGTTGGGATTCATCTTCAAAAAGAAGATTTTGATGTTTGGAATGGCGAGATTTTTAACAAAGAAATGGCCATTGCGTATCGGCCCATTCTCTTGGGTGATATTAGTTTGATTGTGGGAGAACCGATTAAACAAGCACTAGAGCCTGCAAAAGTGGTCCAAAGTTTACTTTTACAAGGATTTTCCATCGTTTTCATTATCGCAATAGGACTTGCTATGTTCAGTGCATCAAGAGTGATTCTTCCTGTCACGACTCTCATCAAGCATGTACAAGAATATAAAGTAGGTAAGCGGAAAGCATTCGTTAAAGTGAAAACAAATGATGAAATTGAGGAATTATCGATTGTATTATCAGAGATGGCAACGGAATTGAGGGAAAAAGAAAGAAGTATGTTTTATATCCTGGAGTCCATTCCATATTGTGTTATTACTACGGACAAGGATGGTAGGATTATGACCTTCAATAAAGGAGCAGAAGATTTAATGCTTTATAGCCGGGAAGAAGTATTAAATCAGCTTATTTTTAATTTGCCGATAAAACATGATATACAAGAGTTCGTTCTTTTAAAAACGTTTAATGCAGGGAAGTCTCTTGAAGAAGTCGAAAGCTATATTATTGATAAAGAAAAGGGGTTTCATGATGTCCGTATCTATGCATCTCTTCTTAAAGGAGAACAAGATGAGTACATCGGCGCCATTCTTGTCATTCGTGATGTAAGTGAAGTGAAGAAGCTTGAAGAATACTTAAAACAAAGTGAACGGCTAGCATCACTTGGTGAGCTCACTGCTGGGATTGCCCATGAAATAAAAAATCCTTTAAGTATTATTCAGGTTGCTGCTGAAACAATTCGCCTACAAATAGAAGATGAATTTAAAGAAAAAGAAGTGATTTATGAATTGACAGGAGATATTTTAAATGCCTCTGATCGCATGAACAAACTGCTAACTGATTTTCTGAAGCTAACAAAAGATGATGAATATAACAATCATGTTCTGACAGATTTGGTTATGATTACTGATGAATTGCTTAATTTATTAAGAAGAAAATTTAATGATGCAAACATTATGGTCACAACCGAATACAAATTTAGTAAAGCTCCCGTTTTGGGGGACCGGCATAAATTGACTCAATTGCTTTTAAATATATTTTTGAACAGTATTCAAGCGATAAAAGATGAAGGTAATATTCATGTTGCGCTTAAAGAGAAAGGGGTATATTGGCAGCTTTCCATTTCAGATACCGGAGAAGGCATTAGGAAAGAAAAATTAAACTGGGTCTTCAATCCGTTTTATTCCACGAAACCAGAGGGAACAGGTTTAGGTTTATCTATTGCTCACGAAATTATAGTTCAACATGGTGGGAAGATATGGGCGGAAAGCGTATTCTCTCAAGGAACCACAATACATATTGAAATACTAAAACATGAGGAGAATGAATATGAAGAGCATTCTGTTTGTGGATGATGAAATTAGACTTTTGCGTGTTCTATCATTGTCATTTCGCAAGAAGGGATATGAAGTAATTCTTGCTGCCAATGGACAAGAAGCACGAAGAAGAATGAAAGAAGACGGCCCCAACCTTGTTTTCCTCGATTTAAATCTTCCAGATGCAAATGGTTTGGAACTTTTAGAGGAATTCATGGCACTCTATCCTCACAAGGTATTTGTCATCATGACGGCTTATGGCGATATAGAAAGCGCTGTATCCGCTATAAGGGCAGGTGCATTTGATTATTTAGAAAAACCAGCAAAACTAGAGGAAATAGAACTTGTTATTAACAGAGCTTATACACTACTTGAAGTGAAACAAGAGAATATGCAACTGAAAAGTCAGTTAAACAAACTTGAATCTATAGAGGGCTTTATTAGTATAAGCAAGCAAATGAAGCAGATTTACGAATTAATTGAACGTGTCTCCGCCACAGATGTAACGGTTCTTCTTCATGGGGAAAGCGGAACAGGAAAAAGTATGATCGCCAAGATGATTCATTCCTTAAGTGATCGCAATAACGGTCAATTCATTGCTGTAAACTGCGCTGCTATCCCTGAAAATTTACTGGAAAGCGAGATTTTCGGTTATGAAAAGGGTGCATTTACCGGTGCCACAGCAAGTCGTGCAGGGAAATTTGAAGCAGCACAAAATGGTACTATCTTCTTGGATGAAATTGGCGAAGTGCCACTTACGCTTCAAGCTAAGCTTCTTCAAGTCGTTCAGGAGAAATCCTTCATGCGTCTTGGTAGCAATCAATTAAAACAAGTAGACGTCCGAATTATTTCTGCAACAAATCGTAATTTGAAACAAATGGTACAAGAGGGGAATTTCCGCGAAGATTTGTATTATCGCTTGAATATTATAGATATGCATATTCCGGCACTTAGAGAAAGAAAAGAAGATGTTCCCCTTCTGGTTGGGGAATTTTTGGAGAAGCACCGTAAAAAAATGAAGAAAAATTTTCGAGTGTCACCTCAGCTTATGAATATATTGAAAGTATATGAATGGCCAGGAAATGTTCGGGAGCTTCAAAATGCCGTTGAGCGAGCAGCAGTTTTATGTAAGGAGGAAGACTTGTCGTTACAAGATTTCCCTTCTGAAATTAGGGGATCTAGTGAAAGGAATGCAGAGTTTCCGTCAATCGTTTCTTTTAATAAAAAGAGAACGCTTCCAGAACAAATGGAAGACATTGAACGGCAATTTATATTGTCTGCGGTTGAAGAGAACGATGGCCAAATTGCCGCAGCAGCCAGAGAGCTGGGAATTTCAAGACAGCGGCTATTTTACAAGATAAATAAGTATCATGAACAAATGAATAAGTCATCTGAAGAAATTAAGCAAAAAAAGGAAGAATTATTTTAATTCTCCTTTTTTTTTTCGTTTTCATATGTTTTTGGCAATCCTCAAAGTTTGTAAAAGTATTTTTTCAAAGCGAAAAATTTTTTTACAAAATATATCAAAAAGATATGTAGAAATTTAAAAAAAGCCCATATATAGTTGGCATGTTACTTGCATTAATTTATATTAAAGAATTAACTTTTAAAAAGGAGTGGCATAGATGGATTTTCATCCGTTATTAGAAGGTGCAATAGAGTTACATTGCCATACGTATCCTAGTATTTTCCCAAGAAAGCAGACTGATTGGGAATTTATAGAAGACTTAAAAAAAGCTAAAATGGCAGGTGCCGTATTAAAAGCACATGAGGCATCAACTGTGGACCGCACGACATTAATCCGTTTAAAAGAGCCAGAACTTCATGTTTACGGTGGACTTGTTTTAAATGAATTTACAGGTGGCTTATCACCCAAAGCGGTTGATGCAGCAATAAGGCAAGGTGCCAAAATAATTTGGATGCCGACTATTTCAGCAAATCAGCATTGTTGTAATTTTGCCAAAAAAAAGACCCGTTTTTTCAATAGTGAACGAAGCCTGCCCATTGAAGAAGGTTTAACTATTTTGGATGAGAATAGACAGATAAAACCAGAGGTCATTGAAATTCTGGAACTTATCAGTGAAGCAAATATCACCCTTGCAACAGGTCATCTATCGGAAGAAGAAGTCTCTGTGTTAATTGACGCAGCCAATGAACATCATATCGACAAGATCTTAATTCAGCATGCAGATCTAGGCATTGCCCCAGTATCAATAGAAAAGCAAAAAGAGTTTGCCAAAAAAGGCGCTATAATCGAGAAATGCTATTTAGCCTGCGGTGAGGATTTTCAAGATTTAACGATAGCACAAATGGCTAAGTCAATACGGGAAATTGGTCCAGCGTCATGTGTGCTTGTAACAGATTATGGCCAAGAACACAATATTCCGCCAATAGAAGCATTAAGTCGCTTTGTCAGTGCAATGATCGAAGAAGGTATAACAGAAACCGAGATTGAAAGGATGATCGTTCATAATCCAAAGCAGCTTTTAGATATTGAAAAGTGAGGATGACAAGTGATGAAAGAGCAGCTATTAAGGCTTATATATACCATCGTTCCAAAAGAAAGGGTACTGACAGATTTAGCAGAACTTTATTCTTATAGCTTTGATGCATCATTCGGCGAATACTTGCCGGAAATCGTTATTCAACCAAAAAATAAAGTAGAAGTTGCTGACTTGGTCAAGCTTGCAAACGAATTTAAAATTCCTGTTTATCCTAGAGGAGCGGCTACCTCCTTAAGCGGGGGTTCCCTTGCTGTTGAAGGGGGCATGATTCTAGATATGTCACAATTTGAAAAAAAACTTGTGATTGACCGTGAAAATTTACTGGCAATCTCCTCACCAAGTGTAATTACAAGTGACATACAACAAAAGGCAGAAGAGGTAGGCTTATTTTATCCACCGGACCCAAGCAGTTCCCATGTTTCAACAATTGGAGGGAATTTGTTGGAAAATTCAAGTGGTCCAAAAGGCTTGAAATATGGTACTACGAAGGAATATGTAATTGGTTTAGAAGTTGTTACACCAACTGGAGAAATTATTCGCACAGGAGGTCGAACGGTTAAAAATGTGACTGGCTACGATTTAACAAGACTCATAGTTGGATCGGAAGGCACACTGGGAATTGTAACAGAAGCCATTTTGCGTCTAATACCAAAGCCGCTTGCAAGAAAAACACTTTTAGCTTCATTTGTACGAATTGCTGATTCGGGGCATGCCATAACAAAAATATTATCAAATGGAATATTACCAAGTGCGATGGAATTAATGGATAATGCATGTATTCGTGCGGTTGAAAATTACTCACCAGCAGGTTTGCCCATTGAGGCGGAAGCCATCGTCATTATTGAAGTGGACGGCCATCCAGCGGCAATCGATGAAGAAATAAAAAAATGTGAAGATATCTGTCTTTTGCAAGGGGCGACTAGTGTCAAAGTGGCGAAAACAGATGCTGAGCGTGATGAGATTTGGAAAGCGCGTAAAATGGTTTCTCCAGCTATTACACAAATGGGACCAACCAAAATTTCTGAAGATGCGACAGTACCAAGAAGCCAAATCCCCGAGATGATTGAAAAGCTTTATCAAATTCGTGAGAAATATCAGTTGAACCTGGTTGTTTTTGGTCACGCGGGAGACGGTAACCTCCATCCCAATATTATTACCGACAAGAGAAATATCGAAGAAATGAAACGTGTCGAAGATGCAGTCAGTGAAATTTTTGAAGCTGCCATCGAACTTGGCGGTACGCTTTCAGGGGAACATGGGATTGGGATATTAAAATCTCCTTATATGGAATTGGAGCTTGGATCAGATGGACTGCTAATGATGAAAAAAATTAAAGATGCATGGGATCCAAACTCTATATTAAACCCAGGAAAAATATTTCCACAGCCTGGAAAACTAAAGGTGGAATTAACATGAATAAAGCACCTCACGAAAATGAATTAGCAATTACAGATAAGTTTACTCAAAAATTGCGTGATCTTTCGTACGAAGCAACCAATCAATGTGTGCAATGCGGATATTGTCTTCCTGCTTGCCCAACATATGAATCTATGGGGAAAGAATCACAATCACCTCGCGGACGAATTAACCTGGTTAAAATGGCTGCAGAGGGAAAAATCGATCTTCAAAAAGATTTAGCTGAGCCAATTGACCTTTGTCTTGGATGCAGAGCCTGTGAAGTAGCATGCCCGGTTAATGTACCATACGGAAAAATTTATGAGGCAGCTAAAGAAGTCATTACAGAACATCAAAAGCATGAACATCATAAAAAGCAAAAAAATAAACCTAAGATTCAAACAAAAGTGGTCGATTTTACGCTGACCAGTTTATTTCCTCATCGCAATCGTCTTCGTACATTAGGCAATTTAACGTGGCTATATCAAAAAACAAAAATAAATAAAGTGGTGCAAAAAACAAAAATGATTAACAAAGTGTCAGAGCCCATGGGACAGTTTGAAAAGATCCTGCCGGAGCTCGAAGCACCAATCAAACGATATAAATACGGACAAAAATTTCCAGCATTAGGCGAGACAAAAGCAGTAATTGCCTTTTTCCCGGGATGCATCATGGACGCTATCATGTCAAAGATTAATAGGCTAACAATTGAACTGCTTCAAGTAATTGGCTGTGAAGTGATTATTCCGAAAAATCAAAAATGTTGCGGTGCACTTCATTCCCATCAAGGAATGAAAGATGCGGCTGTAAAACTCGCAAAAGCAAATATAGAAGCATTTGAAGCATCCGGTGCCGATTATTATGTCAATAACGCTGGAGGCTGCGGAGCGATGCTTAGGGAGTATAATCACCTTTTTGGCCAAGAACCTGAATGGAAAAAGCGCAGTGAAGCATTTGTAGGGAAATCAAAAGATATTACCGAAATTCTGGTGAAATTTGGTCCTCTCCCGTTTAAAAAAGAATGGGTTGGTATTATTACGTATCAAGATTCTTGCCATTTGAGAAATGTCCAGGGAGTATTTCAAGAACCTAGGAAGCTTCTAAGATCCATACCAGGGGCAAGTTATATGGAGATGGAGGGAAGTGACCGTTGCTGTGCATCTGGCGGTATTTATAATTTAATGAATTTTGATGAATCGATGAAATTATTAGACGAAAAGATGTATATGGCGGGAAAAACAAATGCAAAAACAATAGTTACAACAAATCCGGGGTGCCTGCTCCAAATGAAGCTAGGTGTAGAGCGAAGCGGTAAAAGAAATGTGGATGCTAAACACATTGTGGAAATTTTAGCAGAAGCTTGTTTAATTAAGTAGGAGAACATTTATATTAGACCATATTAAAAAGCAATTTATTTTTACAACTAAATAAAAAAGTGACCTGAACTATGCAAGACTATTAAGTCAGAATCGAATCATTTAAATTAAAGGAGGGTAAAAAAGTGGATTTATTGGACTTTATCGGGTCGAACTGGGGAGAGCTTTTAGCAATGACATGGGAGCACATCCAATTAGTTGGATTAGCAGTTGGTGTAGCCATATTACTCGGTGTTCCATTTGGAGTTTATATTACACAGCATGAAAAGTTATCAAATCTTGTACTGGCAGTAGCAGGCATTATTATGACGATACCAAGTATTGCACTGTTCGGTATCATGATTCCGATTTTATCTATCATTAATCAAGGGATTGGGTTTTTACCAGCGTTTATCGCATTGGTCTTGTACTCGCAGCTTCCAATCATCCGTAATACATTCATCGCTGTTAAAAATGTAGATCCCAATATGCGCGACGCTGCAATAGGTATGGGAATGACGGCATGGCAACGTCTTTTAAAAGTTGAAATCCCAATTGCCCTTCCAGTAATTATGGCAGGAATTAGAATGGCCGTTGTATTAACGATTGGAATTGGGGCAATTGCTGCCTATATCGGTGCGGGTGGACTTGGGGTATATATCTCAAGGGGAATATCCACAAGTTACACAGAGATGGTTCAAGCTGGAGCCATTGCCGTTTCAATATTAGCGATCGCTGCTGACTATTTACTAGGTCAGGTACAAAAACGGGTTTCGCCCAAAAAAGCTCATATAGGATAAGAAAGGGGATGACTTATGATTACATTTAAAAATGTGTCGAAGGTATACAAAAGCTCTGGAAAATCGGTGAAGGCAGTAGATAATGTAAATATGACAATTGAAAAAGGAGAAATTTGTGTATTTCTTGGACCATCAGGTTGTGGGAAAACAACTCTTTTACGAATGGTTAATCGTTTGGTTTCTATCACAGAGGGGACTATTGAAGTCGGAGGAAAAGATATTTACTCATTGGATCCAATCGAATTGAGACGTTCAATCGGTTATGTAATTCAACAAAATGGTTTGTTTCCGAATATGACAATTGAACAAAACATTAATGTTGTACCAAAGATGCTGGATTGGAACGAAGGGGATATGAAAAAACGATACAAAGAATTAATGGAGATGATGGGGTTAAACCATGAGGAATACCGAAAGCGTTATCCTTGGGAATTATCAGGCGGACAGCAACAGCGTATTGGAGTGGCAAGGGCGCTGGCGGCAGACCCGCCAGTTATGTTGATGGATGAACCATTTGGGGCACTAGATCCGATTATTCGCGATCGGTTGCAAAATGAATTTTTACGAATTCAAAAAGACGTAAAGAAAACGATCTTATTTATTAGTCACGATATTGATGAGGCTTTGTGTCTTGGGGATAAAATTGCTATATTTAACGATGGCCAAATCATGCAGTATGGAACACCGGATGAGATTTTGTCTAATCCAAAAAATGATTTTGTGAACAACTTTATTGGTAGTGATCGTGAAATTAAACGTTTACAACTATTAACGGTCAGGGATCTATTAAATAAAGCGAAAAAGGTAAATCGAAAAATGAATATGAAAATTGAATCTAGCGAATATGTGGTTAATATTGATGCAGATCTTCGAACAGCACTGTCTCTATTATTATCATCACCAAAAGGGGAAGCTGTGATTTTGGATCATAAAGGACAGCCAAGCGGAGTATTAGGCATTGGTGACTTTGAAGTTTTGACAGGTGTTCACCCTTCGAAATTAAAGTCAATAATTCAATAAGGTGGGTGTCTTAATGAAGGAAATAAACAAGATAGAAATATTGATTCGTGCTTTGTTAGTGTTGATTATTGTTGCACTGCTAGCTTATGCTCTCCAATCAGGTGCATTTCAATATATAAAAGATAACTCTGGTGAACTTCTTCATTTAGCCGGACAGCATATGAAATTGGTAGCGTTTTCATCCATGGCAGCCATTCTTGTGGCTGTGCCGCTTGGAATTTTTATTACGAGACCACAGTTTAAGAAATTTGAATTTATTGTAGTTAATTTTGCGAATATCGGACAAACGGTGCCAAGTATAGCCATTTTAGCGCTTGTCATGAGTTATTTAGGTTTAGGCTGGCAAACCGCGGTATTTGCGCTGTGGTTCAGCTCACTTCTTCCAATTTTACGGAATACGATTGCTGGAATTCAATCGGTTCCTCCATCGATCATTGATGCTGGAACAGGAATGGGTATGACGCAAAAACTCATTCTTTTCAAGCTTGAACTCCCGAATGCGTCATATGCAATTCTTGCAGGCATTCGTACCGCAACCGTTATTAATGTGGGATCAGCCGCACTTGCTTTCTTAATTGGAGGAGGTGGGTTAGGTGACCTTATATTCACCGGAATCTCACTTTACGATCCAGGCATTATGCTCGCTGGTGCCATGCCGGTTATCTTTTTGGCCATTGCAATTGATTTCTTATTAGGGAAAATTGAAGTAGCCACTACTCCGAGAGGATTGCAAAGAAAAGCTGATTTAATTTAAGACAATAAAAGGGGGAAGTAAAAATGAGAAAGTTTAGCATGTTATTTTGTGTCGCACTTCTTGCCTGTATGCTTACAGCATGCGGTTCTTCGGAGTCTAATGCCGGTTCAAATGAAAATAAAGGGAAAATTACAGTGGGAGGAAAGGATTTTACTGAACAACACATTTTGACACAAATTACTTCTATTTATTTGAAAGAAAAAGGATACAAAGTCGATGAAGCAAGTAGTATGGGCAGTACAGTGGCACGTTCCGCGCTTGAAAACGGTCAGCTCGATGTGTACTGGGAGTATACGGGTACAGCACTTATGGTTTATTTAAAGGAACCTGTTGAAACTGATCCCGAAAAGGCATATGAAAAAGTAAAAGAAATCGACAAAAAGAATAAACTTGAATGGTTAAATAAATCCGAATTTAATAACACATATGCTATTTTAATGCGCGAAGATTATGCAAAAAAATTAGGAATCAAATCCATATCGGATCTAGCTGATATTGTAAATCAAGATTCTAGTAAATTAAAATTTGGATCGAACTCTGAGTTCTATGCGCGAAAAGATGGAATGAAGGGTTTAGAGAAAAAATATAATTTCTCTTTACCAGCTAAAAATGTTGTCAAAATGGATACAGGACTTCTATATAACTCTTTAAAAGAAGGCCAGGTTGATGTAGCGGTAGGTTTTGCGACAGATGGACGCATTGAAGGTTTTAAACTTGTTGTGTTAGAAGATGATAGTCAGTTTTTTCCGGCATATAATGGAGCACCGGTCATTCGTCAAGAAGTATTAAAGAAAAATCCGGAGTTAAGAGATCTTCTTAATGCACTTTCAGATAAGTTAGATTCAGATACAATGAAGAATTTAAATTATCGTGTTGATATTAAGCATGAAGATATTAATGAAGTGGCTAAAACATGGCTGGATGAACAGGGAATGCTAGATTGAGATGAAAGCTAATAATTCGCTTATCACCTATATTGAATCTGAGTCGATTCAGAGCTTAGACAGTGGCACACTAACTTCACTCAAAGAAGCTTTAGCAGACATTATCGCTTGTACCATTGCAGGCCGCAATACGAAAGCAGCAGAGATTGCAAAAGAATTTGCTGTTTCGCAGTGGGGGATGGGAAACAGTTCGCTTTTCCAGTTCCCAGAAAGATTAACGCCTGCCGGAGCAGCTTTTGTTAATGCGACATTGGCAAATGCCCTCGATTTAGATGATGGACATCGCCTCACAAAAGGACATCCCGGGGCAGTTATTTTTCCCGCGGTGCTCGCCGTTGCAGAGGATCATAATATAAGCGGAGCAGAATTTTTGACGGCACTTCTTATAGGCTATGAAGTGGGGATTCGTGCAGGTATTGTTGCACACCTGACCCGGCTAGATTATCACTGCACCGGTTCATGGGGAGCTGTTGGAGCTGCCGCAGGTGTTTCGTACATTTTAGGACTTAAGGGAGGAACAATTGAGCACGCACTGGGCAATGCAGAATATTTTTGGTGCTTATTCTCCTATGATGCGCTGCATCGAACACCCTTCCATGTTAAAAGACGGGATTAATTGGGGATGTATGGCCGGGGTTAGTGGTGCCCATTTGGCAAAAGCAGGCTATACAGGGATTCCATCATTATTTACAACAGAAGAAGCTGAGGGTCTTACAGATGATTTAGGAAAAAATTATCGAGTAAATGAACTGTATTATAAGCCGCATGCATGCTGTCGGTGGGCACAGCCAGTAATTGAGGCAATCAGGGAAATTCAAAGCCGGCATATACTAATATCCCAAAATATAAAAAAAATAGTCATTCATACATTTACAGAAGCTGCAGCATTATCGAAAGATTATCCTGAAACTACAGAGGAAGCACAGTATAATTTGTATTTTCCTGTTGCAGCATTTATTTCTTACGGTGAAGTGGGTCCAAAACAAATACTAGACCATCTGGATGATCCAAAAATTTTGAGCATTATGGACAAGATTTCAGTGGTAATCGATCAACAACTTAACGAAGCATTCCCTGAAAAAGCATTAGGTATGGTTAAAATACTAATGCAGGATGGATGCACTTATCAATCAGAAATTATGCAAGCTCGTGGAGACTATAATTACCCCTTAACGGCTGAAGAAAAAAAAGACAAGTTTTTCAGGCTGACCACGCCATTTCTAGGAAAAGAACCTGCGCAGAGGTTATCAGAAACCATTCAAAACCTTGAACATATGAAAAGTATCCGGGAGCTTATGATTGCTATAGAGGCATCGGCAACATAAAAAAATATGAGCACCTAATTGCACTGGTAAGTAGTACTATTCTTTAACTATAAGAGGTGGAATTTTAGGCACTTGTTGTAGCTGCCTGTGTAGTGATTCCGATCTCTAAAAACCGGAGCTGAAAATTACAAATGTATATGGGGAAATGAGCGTCTGTTCTTAAGAAAACTAATAATCATTTCTGGACTTTTTATTGCACTTGGACCCAGAGACTTTGGTTGTTTTCGTTCAATAGGTTAATAAAATGATGGAATAAATGTATGAATTCCTTTTTAAGGCTCCACAGAGGAGAATACTGCCGGGCCTGCTATAGTAGCACAACTTTTTCCAATCCGCTTTTTTATTACAAAAAGTACCCTATAGGCAGACTTTTTTTAAAGTCTCTATAGGGTACTTTTTAATATAAAACACCATTCAACGTTTATATTACGGTTATTCTTCCCGAATGACTAATAGCACACCGATAAAAATTAAGATCGTACCGATCCAAAACGACAAGCCGATTTGTTCACCTAGTATTAACCAACCTAAAAAAGTACCGACTATAGGCTGTAAAAAGAAAAATAATCCGCCACTTGAAGCGGTAAGCATTTGCAGTCCGCGATTCCACAGTAAAAAGGCACATGCTGTTGAAATAACGCCCAAGTATAGAAGGCCGCCCCATATGGACGGATGCATGATGGCTTGAAAGTCAAGCTCATCCAATCGACTAATCGTAACAGGTGTTAAAAAGACAATTGCCACAAGCACGGCATAGGTCGTTATAACAATTTGTGAATATTGCCCTGGTACACGTTTGATTAGAACAGACATAAGTGCCCAAGTTAACGCAGCAATAAGCAGTGATACGCCCCCAAGTTGGTGAGATGAGCCAATATGGGCATTTCCGACAATGATACCGACACCGAGTGTCGCTAAAATAACAGAAATTGATTTTTTTAAAGTGATCTTTTCTTTTAAAACGATACGTGCAAATATCACCATGAATGCAGGTGTTGTTGAAGTGATGATGGCCCCCATTTGTGCGGTGGATAGCAGCGTACCGACTTCCTGGGTTACGATGGAAATGGTGTTCCCAACAAGTCCTATAATGAAAACCAAAAGCCAATCCCGTTTGTCAATCCGCCAAGATTGTTTTGTTATTAAACCAATTGTCAGCAATGCTAAAATCGCAATTACATATCGTAATAATACTAATTCAAGCGGCGGAACAACGTCTACCACAACTTTTACTACAACATACATCCCGCCCCAAATGCTGGCAGCGAGTGATAAATATAAAGAACCCATTATCGTGTTTTTCATTTTGTACCCTCCGTTTTAACTTAACATTTCCAGTCCTTAACGGAGATGCAGTTTTTCTGCCGTTAAGGAAGAAAAACTGCAGGTACATCATTTTCGAATAGTGGTGACCACAACATCAGCTTTCAGCTCACTTTCAAAAAATATTAATTTTCAATGATGTTAGCTAATTAAAAAGCTATTCGGAGCTGCTACTGATCATTCGTTTCAAACGTCAGTAAGTAATTAACATACTCATTTAAATATACAAGATTTTAGATTAATAAAACAACAAATTATAGTATTTAACCTAGCGTACCATTAAGATCATTCGAAATTATACTAAAACTTAAAACACAGGAAAAACCCCAACCTTAAAAACTGGTGGGGTTTCTATTTGGTTCATGGATTCTAGTTGGAATAGAAAGAGGGATTTATAGGGAGGGGAAACAAATGGTACAGTAATAATGCTGGTCAAATTGCCGGTAGCGGTAATGATGTAAGTAATAAAGCTGGAAAGAAAAGGTGGATTAGGATTAATGGGCTCCTTTAAAGAGTTTAATCCTAATCCACCGTTATGGTGAATTTAGTGCATGTCCTTTCCGGGAGCATCACTATCCCTTATATTTTCTTTCGATTTTCCTGAACTCATCTGATAGTTCAAATAACGTGTGTAATACGGCTGTTTGAATATATAGATTCATATAATTATCATTGCTCTTCTTTTGAAAAGATAAATCATGCTTTTCATTGATTTTCCGAGTTATACATTCATTAATTTCGCTCCACATTTCTTTCGTTCCTTCTTTAAGTTTAGTCTCCATAATCTCCCACTCCTTTTTTATTAGTTTATCCAATCTATTACATTCTTATACTTATTTTTTGGCCAAGCTGGTAACTTTTTTATCTTAAAATTAATGTCTTCAGTTTTTTTGGGTATCCTTCTGTTTGAGTGCAAAAAGCGAAAAATAGGAGAAGTCATTACCCATTAGTGGTTATTTAATTGCTGAAAAAATATTGTCTACTAACACTATTCGCTTAAAGTTAAAACAAAGTTGATTGGAACTGATGGCAGACCGCCCGCGGAAAGCGAGTGCCTGGAGGCAAACGCGCGCCGATGAGGACCGTTGTTTCTGGCCGCCAGAAACTTCTGTAGGGTATTTATCCTGAATCTCTTCAATATTCAATGCCTGAATGACTGGTCTCAGCCGTCTTTCCATCTCATCCGAAGAGAATTTCCTTAATGAAAGGGGCAGAAGAATATTCTCCTTAATCGTTAAAGTATCAAGCAAGTTGTAATCATGAAAGATGAACCCCATTCGTTCTTGGCGAAATGTGCGCAATGCTTTTTTGTTCAAATCCAACAGGGCCTGCTCTTCAAGCCAGACTTCCCCGCCAGAAAATTTATCAATTGTCGATAACACATTCATCAGTGTTGTTTTTCCTGAACCGGAAGGCCCCATAATAGCTGTAAATTCACCCGAAGTTATGATCAGGTCAATATTTTTTAAAACCTGTGACTTTCCATAGGATTTAGATAAGTTTTTAGTTTGTAATACTTTTTTCAACGTAAATCTCCTCCTCATGTTACATACTATAAAATTCATCCCTTTCCCCACCATAGATGTAACAGGAAGTAAGATTACAATTTTGTCACATTACAATTTGAAAATGAAAATAACAGCTTGAGCAGTGAATGTAATAAATGAAATTACCTATATCAATTAAGCATTTTCAGCAACTTAGTGGCAACAAGTTGAAATAATGGGAGTTAAATGGATTACGATCATTTTCTAATGAACTAACCGGTTCTTTACTTCACTTTCGGAATTTAAGGGGACAGGTTAGTTGCAAGGGTGCTAGAGCAGAAGGAGATATTATTGAAAGATAAGGAATAAAATCAAGTTTTCTACAAAGAATACTTCTATTCATTACAAATTAGGAGTGTAGATATGGAACAAACACTATATGAAAAAGTTGGCGGAGAAGAAGCGATAGCAAAAGTTGTGGACTATTTTTACTCCGAATTGGTTCTTAAAGATGAGACAGTTAATCATTTTTTTGAAAAAACGGATATGGAAAAGCAACGGAGTCATCAGACAAAATTTATTAGTTTTGCATTAGGCGGCCCAAAACAATATTCTGGACAATCCATGGCAAAGGCGCACCAAGGATTGAATCTGCAACCAGACCATTTCAATGCCATTGTCAAACATCTTAACGATGCACTTGCTCACTTTGGAGTGAATGAAGCTGATATAGATACAGCTTTGACTAAAGTTGCTTCACTAAAAGATGATATTTTGTATAAATGAATATCGATTCCATCCCCCATTATCTGGGGTTTTTTTATTTGGATTTTTTATCCTTTTGTTACATGTTTTTGACTTTCAAAAGAATGATTTTTAAATGAAGTTGCGTTTTAAGAACATTACAAAGACAATGACTGTTTTGTAAAATTCAGAAAAATGGAAAATATATTATTGACTTATGTCTGGAGTATTATGTATTATGTATACATAATACATATGAGGATTTAGCCAATCATATAGATTCAAGTTGTTCATATTGTAAAGACTTATCAAAAAGGACGGATTAATATGGCAGGAATTCATTTAAAACCAATCGAAAAGGAAAGAACAACACAAGATAAAGTTTATAAGCAAATAAAAAAAGCCATTTTATTTGGTGGTATTACCAGTGATGAAATATTTACAGAAGTTCAATTAGCGGAAAGGTTAGATACTTCAAGAACTCCGGTAAGGGCAGCTATTCAAGATTTGGTGAAGGAAGGATTACTTGTTTCCATTCCAAGGAAGGGTTTAACTGTAAGAAAGATTACTCCAGAGGAACAGGATGAAATCTTTTTACTAAGAAGTGCCATTGAAGTTGAATCAGTGAAAAAACTAACAAAAGAAATTACATCACCTGAACAACTGAGGCTGCTTAAATTAATTCTGAAGCAGCAAGAAGAAGCATTGCAAAATGATGATGCTATTAGTTTTATTAAGCTAGACCATGAGTTTCATCTCTCGTTGACAAGACTGGCAAACTTCACCATAATAGAGCAAGTTTTGAACAATCTTCATAACCTTACTCAGCTAATGGGGTTAAAAGCAGTCAGTAAACTTGGGAGAATGAAAAATGTTTTAACGGAACATACCCAGATTATCCAGGCTTTGGAGGAGAAAAATCCCGAACTTGCTTCACAGGCGATTTTAAACCATTTAGAAAAAACAAAAGAAACATTGATTATGGTTGATAATTCCTGATTTTCTATCAAATGATTGAAGGGAGGGATTGCTCCTAGTAAAAGGTAGTTTACTATATTTATTGGGACAAAAATTAACGGTTTTGAATAAACTTGCCTATGAAGTGGAAGATTTACAGCAAGGTCAAACCAATTCTCACGTTTAGAGCAAAAGCCTTGGAGAAATTCTTCCAATTCTTTTTCAAGGGTTTTTGCTTAGATAGTAAGCCATGGTGTTGAAAGAACCGTCTATAGTTCATTGCAAATGAAAGCGTTTACCAGTCGTTGATGTTCATAGGTAAAGAGTAGAGAATATTTAAGGGATAAACATTAAATTCACTTTGACTTTACCAACCATAATTACATGATAGGAATTGGCAAAGCCTTTAATGTATACACAATACATAATACATCATACAAAATACAATTAAGGTTCGCCTGTTAAGCTGTTAAATCGTTTCTTGTTTTTAAAACATGTACTTATTCAAACATATAGGAGGAATCAGGTATGGTTAGAACAGGTAAAGAATATTTACAGACATTGAAAGATGATAGGGCAATCTACATAAATGGGGAACGAGTACAGGATGTGACGACCCACCCAGCTTTTACAGGAATTACCCAAACCATTGCAGGCTTATACGACCTAGCATGGGATGAATCTCAGAATATGACATACAAAACTGAGGACGGTACAGTAGCAAATAAAATTTATATGATTCCAAGGAGTCGGGAAGAACTTAAAGAGAGAAGATTGGCGATTTCTAAATGGTCTGAAGCAACTTGTGGATTTGTCGGAAGAAGCCCTGATCACGTTGCCAGCTTTTTGGCTGCTTTTGCCAGTTCACCCGAAGTGTTTGATCGTGGAGGAGAAGGTTATGGAAATAATGTTTTGAATTTCTATAAACATGTGCGAGATCAAGATCTATATGTAACATACGTTATTATTCCGCCTCAAATTGATCGAAGTAAAGCAGCTCATGAGCAGGAAGATAAATTTCTCCCAGTTGGAGTGTACGAAGAAAGGGAGGATGGAATTATTGTTCGAGGTTCTCAAATGCTCGGTACTGCATCAGCCGTATCCGATTACTTATTCGTAAGTTGCCTTACACCACTCAGACCTGGTGATGAAGATTATGCTTTGTCTTTTGTACTGCCGATTCATGCAAAAGGATTAAAATTTTATGCGAGGCCTGGTTATGCTGAAAAATCACCAAGCACATTTGATTACCCATTGTCCTCCCGTTTTGATGAAAGTGATTCATTAGTCGTTTTTGACGATGTATTTATTCCTTGGCAAGATATTTTTGTTTACAAAAATATTGACATCGTGAGGGCTCAGTTCCATGAAACACCAGCTCACGTATTAGGCAATAATCAAGCGCAAATAAGATTTAGCAATAAATTGAAATTTTTGATTGGTGCTGCCCGAAAAGTTGCTGCTATGAATGGAATTGATAAAATCCCATCAGTCCAAGAGAAGTTAGGGGAACTCGCTTCTATTGCGGCTTCTGTAGAAGGTAATCTTTTAGCTTCGGAATATAATTGTATCATCGACAAAAACGGTGTCGCACGACCGAATCCACGTTTTCTCTATGGTGTAGTCGGTCAACAGGAAACTATCTATGCTTCCACTATTAAAATTTTACGGGAGTTATGCGGTGGAGGCGTTTTACAATTACCATCTTCATATAAAGAGCTCATCAATCCTGAAACGAAAGATGATATGTATCAATATATACGTTCTACGGGAGTTGGGGCTGAGGAGAAAATTAAACTATTTAAGTTAGTATGGGATATCATTGGTTCAGAATTCGGTGGCAGGCATCAACAGTATGAAATGTTCTATAATGGTGCACCATTCGTCACGAAAGGCTTTTCATTTAGAAATTACGGCTATGATGAGCCGGTTCAAATGGTGGATAAATTTTTAGGAAGCTATTCACTTCCCACTCAAGTGAAAGAATTAATATAAAAAATATATAGAAAAGGGTGTTGCAGAAATGAAAATTGCATCAATACAATTGGAGATTAAAGATAGTGAATCTAAATCTGCTCGCATAGATCGTGTGGAGTCAATGATTGATGGATTAAAAGGGCAAGATTTAATAGTTTTACCAGAAACGTGGGCAACGGGGTACTTTTCTTTTGATCGTTATATGGACGAATCAGAAGAATTGAATGGCGATTTTGTCCAACGTTTCTCCGCAAAGGCCAAAGAAGTTAAGTCATATATATTTGCAGGTAGTTTTATAGAAAAAAATAATGGAAAATACTACAACACAAGTGTTCTATTTTCTCCGGATGGGACACTAATAGGAACCTATCGAAAAATGCATTTATTTCGTTATGGTTCAAAAGAAGGGCAAATATTGACGAGAGGAAATGAAACAACTGTAGTCGATACAGAATTCGGGAAAGTGGGCTTATCAACTTGTTATGATTTGCGATTTCCTGAATTGTACCGTGCAGAAGTGGATTTAGGAGCAGAGTTACTTCTTGTTACATCTGCTTGGCCGCATAGAAGACTGGAGCATTGGAAATTATTCAATTCAGTTCGGGCATTGGAAAACCAGTGTTTCTTGATTTCGAGTAATTGTGTTGGAAATACTAATGACGTCCTTTTAGCTGGTCATAGTCAAGTGGTTGACCCATGGGGGATTGTTGTGGCTGCTGGAGGAGATGAAGAAACTATTATAAAAACAGAGATTGATCCAGCTCAGGTTGCTAAAATTCGTGATGTATTTCCTAATTTGAAGCACCGGGTTTTAGATAGGCAGGAGGAATTCAGTTGATAAATATTAATGTTTGTGGAAGAAATATTGTCGCAGACCCTAAACGATTGCTTATTGCCGGGTATACGGGAAAAGACCAGGAATCTGTAAAAAAACATATTGATGAATTGAAGGAGATCGGCGTTCCAGCTCCTCCTCAAGTTCCGATGATTTACGATCTTTCAACAAATCTCATAACGACAAATAACTCAATTTCAGTTATCCAAGAAAGCAGCAGTGGCGAAGCAGAAGTGGTCATCATGAAAATTGAAGGGAAATGGTATTTAGGACTAGGCAGTGACCACACGGACCGCGGGCTTGAAAAAGTATCTATTCAGAAATCCAAACAAGTATGCAGCAAACCTATTTCAACACAATTTTGGGCCTTGGATGACGTAAAAGATCGATGGGATGACATTGAAATGAGAAGCTGGATGATCGTTGATGGGGTGAAAAACGAGTACCAAGCAGGCAAGCTAGGAGAATTCTTGCATCCTGAAGAATTGCTCAAAATTATCGAGGAACGTGGCTATGATAGTGAGGATATGATTGTGTTTTGCGGAACATTACCGATTATAAATGGCGAATTCATTTATGGGGAAGCATTTTCAGCAGAATTATATGATCGTTTAACAGATAACAAAATTCAATTGAATTATCAGGTTCATATTTTAGTGGATGCGGAGGTAGTTTGAAATGGAAAAATCAAAAATGAAAATTGATAGAAAACCAGAGTTGGAATTTGTTGAGTATAAAACCTTTGAGGCCGTTCCTTCAAAAACTGTAAAAGGTGCATCTCAACGAATCATTGCGCAGATTCCAGATACTAATGTAGCAACTCGTATCCTTGAACTGGAGGCAGGTACTGATACATCCCCTGATGGCGTGCAAGTCCATGACTTTTGGGAAGAATTATATATTATTGAAGGATCCTTAATCGATTTACGTCTAAATGAGGAATTTACAGCAGGAATGGTTGCATGCCGTCCTCCAGGGATGGAGCATGGTCCATGGAAATCACCTAATGGGTGCAGGATTTTCGAAGTTCGCTATTATGCAGATCAGAAAAAAGAAGAACATGAATTTGTCGATCATACCACTTTTGAAGCGCAGCCTTTTAGTAAAGTTAAGAGCCTTTCTGAAAGAATCATTGCTTCTGACCCTACTACAGGGGTTGCTACAAGAATTCTTAATAACGGTCCAGGGACAGATACATCTCCTAATGGCGTGCAAGTCCATGATTTTTGGGAGGAATTATATATTATTGAAGGATCTTTAATCGATTTGCGTCTAAATGAGGAATTTACAGCAGGAATGGTTGCTTGCCGCCCACCCGGTATGGAACATGGACCGTGGAAATCACCAGATGGTTGTAAGATTTTCGAGGTCCGCTATTACTCCACGGAACAATAAAGAGGTATGTACCGGGATTCTGCATTCCTATAGCAATATGGCAATCCATCAAATGGCTTCTCGTGACATCAAACAACGAGGAGCCTTTTATTTCTGATACATTCATACGCAGGAACCAAATGCTAATGCTCAAACTGATAATTCGATGATTTCAGAAAGTGACTATTTTAAGTTTATGTGTAATGAATTATGTATACAGAGTTCATTACACATAAACTCTAATCGGTAAACAATGAGTGCACATTCATGAAAAGTTCAAATTGACTTAAAATGCACGCCATTAATGGTTGATTATCGACTGGGGACGAAACATGGTCCTTAGTACCAAACGGAAACAAGGTTCTTGAAGTAGTATTGCACTAAATAATATCGACTAAACATTTTAAAAGTCATTATTTTGATGACAGAGAAGGTGAAGCAAGTTGGAAGTTTTCCATTTAGCACATCCACTAAAGGAATCCCTATATCCAAGGGAGCCCCACGTAATGGCATTAGGTTTTTTTGACGGTGTTCATTTAGGTCATCAATCCTTGTTAAAGCAAACCAAGAGAATAGCCGAAAAGAACAATCTTAAATTCACGGCAATGACCTTCGATCCACATCCAAATGAAGTAATCAAATGGGAGAAAGATTTGCGGTATTTAACTCCCCTAGCTTTAAAGATTGAAAGAATGGCTGCTTTTGGAGTGGACAAGCTTTTTGTCATAAAGTTTAATTTATCATTGGCTTCCCTACAGCCATCCGATTTTATTAAACAATATGTTTTAGGTCTTCAAGCTAAACATATAGTGGTAGGATTCGACTTTACCTTTGGAAATAAAGCTCAGGGTAATGTTGATTATTTGCAAAAAGTGAGTAAAAACAACGCCTTTGATGTAACAGTCATTTCAAAACGGGCACATAATGGCGAAAAAATAAGTTCAACTTTAATTAGAAAAATAGTAAGGGACGGAGATGTCCACCTTGTACCTTACTATATGGGACATCAATTAGAAGTTAAAGGCTTTGTTTATATTTCAAATAGACATAAACATGAGAAAAAGAAAAAATCGGAAATTCATATTGAAAATAAGTATATCCTGCCAGCGCCAGGTGTATATCGTGTAGAAATCAAAAACGGGAACAAAGCTTGTCAGGGGTTATTTATAAGATATGGGTCCAGCAAGAGGAATGATGAAATAAGCGGTCAAATTATAGAAATGCTGAAGGGAGGTGTTGCCGAAGAGTTGACAGTTAAATTCTTAAACAAGATACCCTTTGGGTCAATGCCTGAGTATAGTTCAAATTTTAAGGAGGTTATAAAATGATGGATGATAGAAATTTTAGAAACGCTATGGGGAAATTTGCAACAGGCGTAACAGTACTTACAACATATTTAGAAGATGAAGTACATGGTATGACGGCGAATGCATTTATGTCGGTTTCCCTTAATCCAAGATTGGTTTTAATATCCATAGGCGAAAAAGCCAGAATGCTAGATAAAATTAATGAATCTGGAAAGTTTGCTGTAAATATATTGTCAGAAGCTCAAAAAGAGTTATCCATGCATTTTGCGGGGCAGATTAAAGAAAACCGTCAGATTGAATTTGGCTGGATAAATGATCTCCCAGTAATAAAAAATGCTTTAGCAAACATCGTATGTAAGGTCCATAGTAAACAAATAGCTGGGGACCACACACTCTTTATTGGAGAAGTAACTGAACTCGTCAGTAGCGAAGGGGCACCACTGGCCTTTTATGAAGGGAAATACGGCAAAATACTCAGCTAAGCTGTTTAAGGCGGAAAATTATTATTTAAGTTTGATCATTAAAGCTATGTTGAAAAGTTACGAATCCGAACGTGGAGCTTACTGGTTCCTTAATAGACTGTAAAGCTTTCTTGAGAGGGTCTTGTTTTGTTTAGGAGGGGAAACTCATGCAAAGCAAAAATAAGACGGCCGTCAGATCAATGGAAATCCTTAATCTTTTTTTTGCGCATTCAATGTTAAGTTTAAATGAAATCGCAAATATTTCAGGGATACCGAAAACATCTGTTTATCGAATGGTGATGTCACTTGAAGAGATGGGTCTTCTCGATAAGGGGAGAGATGGAAAATATTCACTTGGCCTGTTATTTCTTCAGTTCGGCCATTTGGTAGCCGAACGGCTTGATATTCGGCAGGTAGCTTTGCCGATAATGCAAAAACTGCATGACAAGGTAGGGGAAGCTGTTAATCTTGTCGTACAAGATGGCAAAGAGGCCATCTATATCGAAAGACTGGATACAAAACAGCGTGTTAGGCTTAATACGGCAATTGGCCGGAGAACTCCGCTTTATGCCGGAGCGTGTTCTCGTGTCATTCTCGCTTTTCAGCCGCAGTATGAGCGCGAACAATATTTAGAGCAAATCGAACTGAAGTCGATTGCTTCTGGAACGATCACTGATAAAGAGAGACTTCGGATTCTTCTAGAAGAATCCCGGAAAACGGGATATACGGTCAGTCACTCGGAACTTGAAAATTATATATCTGCAGTAGCCGCTCCTATTTTTAATGACAAAGGTTATATCATTGCGGGGATCAGTGTTACTGGTCTTGAGGTGGGTTACCGAAACGAGTTGTTGCCTCCATTGGTTGAAAAAGTGAAGAGTGCAGCCCTCGAGATTTCACGAGAATTTGGATATGCCGATAATGAAGCTGAATATGTCCACGGTTGAGAGATCAATTCCGATAGTCTTTATGCTTTTTCACAAGAACGATTATTGCCCTTATTGACGGATTTGTATAATGTATTGTGTATACACAATACATTATACATAATACTTATGGATTTGGGCGCTCATTAACTGGATATTCCAGCTGATGACGATGTATCTTACAGGAAAAACTAAAGAAGGGGAAAGGGGTAGAATATGACCCCGCATATAAGGAGCAAAGTAAGCGAATGGCAGGAGGTCAGACTCTCTATATCGGGAAGTAACCTAGTTCTTCATTAATGATGGTGCACCTTTAACCTTCTATTAATAATCAGCAAGCCATCCACATCCAAGAATCCACATCCAGGAAAGTAACTAATCCGGAGGTGTGTTAAATTGAGTGGGAAAAAGAAACTGGACAAGAAATCAAAAAAGATATTATTTGCGAGTTTACTTGGCAGTACCATTGAATTTTATGATTTCTTTCTTTATGGAACCGTTGCTGCACTTGTATTTAATAAACTGTATTTTCCTAATGATGATCCGTTTGTAAGTTTATTGCTTGCTTATGCATCATTTGGCATTACTTTTTTTATACGACCTCTTGGAGGGCTTGTATTTAGTCATTTGGGAGACAAGTTTGGCAGGAAAAATACTCTCGTGCTTTCACTTTTATTAATGGGAGTTTCTACCGTCTGTATTGGACTTCTTCCAACATATAGCATGATAGGGCTTTGGGCACCAATTCTCCTTGTTTTCTTTCGTCTCGTTCAAGGTATCGGGCTTGGAGGAGAATGGGGGGGAGCGATACTCCTGGCGGTTGAATCTGCGCCTAAAGAAAGACGTGGCTTTTTTGGAAGCTTTCCTGCAATGGGTATCCCTCTTGGGATGTTACTTGGGACATTTTCCATTTCATTAATGAGTTTACTACCGGAATCACAATTCCTTTCATGGGGATGGAGAGTGCCATTTGTCCTAAGTGCGATTTTGGTTGTTATTGGTATTTGGATAAGAAAAGGGATTGAGGAAACATCGGCCTTCAAAGAAGAGATAGAAAAAGGAAACGTCGTAAAAATCCCACTCTTTGAGACACTGCGATATCATTGGAGAGCGGTATTGATTTCTTTAGGTGCAAAATGTGTTGAAGTGGGCCCATTCTATTTATTTTCCACATTTTTCATATCCTATGCTACGGAAACACAGGGTTTTTCAAGGACTACAGCTTTAAATGTAGTTACGGTGGCAACAGTCGTTACAGCTATTTGCATGCCATTTATGGGAATGTTATCTGATAAAATTGGTCGTAAAACTGTTTTTCTTATCGGTACCATCGGAATAACTCTTTTTGCTTTTCCATACTTTTATTTATTTTCCTTACAATCCACTCCCTGGTTATACGTTATTTCAATAGTGGGCTTAGGAATACTTTGGCCTCCAATTGCGGCGACTATCGGGACAATGTTTACTGAAATGTTTAGTACGAATGTTGGTTATACAGGAATAACGCTTGGTTATCAAACAGGCTCTGCATTATTTGGTGGAACGGCCCCAATGATTGCGACTATATTAGTGGGCGCCTACAATAATTCTTGGATTCCACTGGCATTATTTTTAGTATTTCTTTGTATCGCCTCTCTTATTTCAGTATTATTTGTCCGAAATAGTCAAAATGAAAGTAATCCTTTCTCTGAAAAAAGGACACTAGATGATAAGGATACAGATAATCAAATAAGCGGGTAATGGATTGTCTTACTAAGAGGGAAATAGATTGATCTTTAAAAATGGTGACGTTTTCACAGTTAATGGAGAGCGGCTGAGGTAGGGAAGCCTTCAGATACCGCTCTCTTTGATTGAAGTCCCTTGAAGTGTTTGCGGCAGAAGGTACCATTAATGTGCTATGAACACGTAGACTCTGTTCGGCGAGGGCATTAGTAAAATAATAAACAGCCCAGCTAATTTTTTTCCCTTAATATATGACCTAATGAATAGATATTTCTTACATATCCGATAGTGAGCGCCGAGGACGGCTAGCTGAAGAAGAAAAGTATTGAATAATGGGTTGCCATATCCCGTCACTGGACGACTGATTATGCAATATTAAATAATTGATGTAGAATTGCATAAACCTTTTAATTAACCGAATAATCTGTATATTTAAATTGTTGGAAAAATACCATTAATCCCCACTTGGTATGATATTTGCATATAAGTTAATTAATCACGAATAAGGGTGGAGTGATACATGGAGAATGCAAAGTTAAGACGTTCGTTAACAGTATTTCCTTTAGTGCTATTTGGATTGGCCTATATGGCACCTACAACAGTTTTTTCTACTTATGGAGTTGTTGCGGAAATAACGAAAGGGATGGTGCCAGCTGCTTATATCATAGCTTTGGTTGGTATGTTGTTTACAGCCTATAGTTATGGTCAAATGGTCAAGGCCTACCCTGTTGCCGGTTCTGCTTATACATTTACTCAAAAGGCCCTTAATCCTCACCTTGGCTTCTTAGTGGGATGGGTCATCCTATTGGACTATTTATTTTTGCCAATGATCAATGGATTATTGATCGCCATTTACTTAAACGCGTATTTTCCATCCGTTCCTTTTTCCGTCTGGTTAATTGCCTTTGTCATTTTAATCACCGCTGTAAATATAATTGGAGTGAAAATAGCAACAAAAATAAATCTATTATTAGTTGCCTTTCAATTTTTAATAATCGTTATATTTACATTCCTCTCGATTAAAGGGGTACTTAACGGAATGGGTTCAGGAACATTATTCATGAGTTCTCCATTCGTGAATGGCGATATACCGCTATCTTTAGTATTGGCAGGATCCTCCATTTTATGTTTATCTTTTTTAGGATTTGACGCTGTTACCACATTTTCAGAGGAGACCATTAATCCTAAAAAAATGATACCAAAGGCCATTTTCCTCGTCGCATTAATAGGAGGAGGTCTGTTTGTCACCATCTCATACATCAGTCACCTTGTTTACCCAAATTTCCAAGCCTTTAAAGATCCAGATTCCGCATCCTTGGAAATTGCCATGTACATCGGGGGTCATTTATTTCAATCTATTTTTCTAGCAGGATACATTACCGGTGGGCTGGCTTCCGGTTTATCAGCTCATGCAAGTGTTTCGCGTCTTTTGTATGCCATGGGGAGAGATGGAGTTCTTCCAAAGAAAATATTTGGTCAAATTCATCCAAAATTTCAAACTCCAACACACAACATCATCTTAGTTGGTATTTTTGCTTTATCTGCTTTATTTGTTGATTTAGTGACAGCATCATCCTTTATTAACTTTGGGGCGCTTGTTGCATTTACATTTGTCAATCTCTCGGTTATTTCCCATTATTTTATTAGAGAAAAACAGCGAAACGGAATTAATGCATTGAAATACCTAATATTGCCGCTGATTGGTACGAGCTTCACAATTTGGTTATGGACCAGTCTTGATTCAAAGGCACTCTTACTCGGACTAGGGTGGTTCGGAATAGGTGTCATCATGCTGCTTTCAAATACGAAAATGTTTAGTAAGCGGCCGCCAGAGCTTTCCATTGATAGTGCGATTGAAAGAAATTAAAGCATAAAAGCTTTATGCATCAAGGAGGATAATAATGGTAAATGCAGACATCATTCTTTCTGGTCAACATGTTTTTACTGGATTACAAGATGAGCCTATACAGGCAGCTATCGCTATTAAAGATAATAAAATAATTAAAATCGGTTCTAAAGAAGATATAATGTCATTCCTTGGAGATCAAACAAAGGTGTATGACTTCGAAGAGGGGCTGATCATTCCGGGATTTCATGATTTTCATATGCACATTATGATGGGAAGCATTTTACAGAAGGATAGTGCCAAATTATTTGATGCAGCTTCAGAAGAAGATGCAGCCAAAATAGTAGCCGAATTTGCAGAAACGAGACCAAATGATGAGTGGATATTCGGTGTTGGCTGGGATCATACCAATTGGAAGAATAAAGTGCTGCCACATAGAACAACACTGGATAAATATATTTGTGATCGTCCCGTTTTATTATTCAATGCAGAAGTGCATTACGCATGGATTAATAGTAAAGCGATGGAAATGATCCAATTAACGAAGGATACCCCAAATCCGGAATATGGAGAAATTGGAAAAGATGAAAATGGGGAACTGACAGGCCTTCTATTTGAACAGGCAATTGGGTATGCATCAGAACATGCATACAAATTACCGAAAGAAAAACGTGTAAACCTATTCCAAGATTTTCTTAATGAAACAAAAAGGTTGGGAATCACATCCGTTAATGATTTATACGGAGCTAAAATTGCTCCGAATCCATTAGACGACCTTGAAATTTTTAAGGAATTTGAGAGAGAAGGGTTACTAACAACCAGAATTCACTTTTCGCCGGAGTTAAAAATGGATGTAGCTGCCGCCAAGGAATTACAAAAAAATTATCAGTCAGACAAGCTTACCTTTTCTGGATTAAAACAATTTATAGATGGTGTCGTGACTAGTCATACTGCTTTTTTATTGGATCATTACAAAGACCGTCCTGAAACAAAAGGCGGGACCACGTATCCAGCTGAAACAATTAAACAATTAGTAAAAAAGGCAGATAAGGAAAAATTTCAAATTCGTTTCCATGCTATTGGTAACGGTGCTGTCCGCTTAGCATTGGATGCATTTGAAGAAGCGAGAAACGTAAATGGGGAAAGAGATGCCAGACATGTCATTGAACATGTGGAGGTATTGCATCCAGACGATGTTCATCGCTTTAAGGAATTAAATGTAATCGCCTCATTTCAACCTAAACATATTGAATTAATGGAAAGTGAGGCATATACGGACAGAATCAGTGAAAAACAACAACCACTCTATTATCCTATCAAAACACTCGTGGATACTGGTGCAAAAATTGCCTTTGGTACAGATTTTCCTGTAGTGCCCCTAAATCCCATGATGGGCATTTATCAGGCAATCACGAGAAAAGATCTAACCGGGAAGGCGTGGCAAGAGTCGGAAGGAGTAACATTAGCACAAGCGTTAAAGTATTACACGGCTACACCGGCATTCGGGTCTTTCAGAGAAAAGGAATTAGGCACATTGGAAGCAGGGAAGATAGCGGATATCGCAGTATTAAATAAAAATTTATTTAGCATATCAACAGAGGAAATTCTTGAAACAGAAGTGAAGATGACGATCATGGATGGAAAGATCGTATATGAAAACCAGGTCATCACAACTGTATAAAATAAAAAATGATAAAAAGGAAGGTAGTGAGAAAAATGTCAAAAGTGAAAGTTGGGCTTATTCAAATTCATTGCGGAGAATTCATTGCGGAAAATATTCAAAAAACGATAGAGAAAATAAAAGAAACAGTAAATAAAGGTGCACAAATCGTTTGCTTACAGGAATTATTTTCTTCGCAATATTTTCCGCAAACGGTTAGCGTGAAAAATTATGATTTAGCAGAAGATGTAGATAGTGGTACATTGGCCGCAATGGGTGAATTAGCTAAGGAATTGGCCATTGTCTTGATTGTCCCTTTTTACGAAAGAGCAGGTGCTGGTATTTATTTTAATAGTGTAGCTGTATTTGATGCTGATGGGGAATGTTTAGGGATTACAAGAAAAAATCATATTCCGGATGGTCCCCAGTATCATGAAAAATATTATTTCGTTCCAGGCAATACTGGATATCCTGTCTATGAAACGGCTTATGGAAAAATAGGAGTTGGGATTTGCTGGGATGAGTGGTATCCAGAAGTTGCCCGAATTTTGAGCTTACAAGGTGCAGAAATATTATTCTATCCATCTGCTATTGGTTCAGAGCCAGATCATCCCGAGATATCAACAAGATCATCCTGGGAAAAGGCAATTTCCGCTCATGGCATTTCTAATGGTGTATTTGTTGCTGCGACAAATCGAGTGGGCCAGGAAAAGGACATGAATTTTTACGGCGGTTCATTCATTAGCGATACATTCGGGAATATTTTAGCTTCACTTGATGAGGAAGAAGGAATTATTGTCCAAGAAATTGATTTAAAAGAAATAGAAGAGACTAGAAAAATTCTGCAATTCTTTAGAGACCGTCGTGTCGATACATACGGCCCTATATTACAAAAAGAAATACTACCGACCCCACCCCCTTCAAAAAAGGGAACAAACAAAGCGCTGTTTAGATAGTCATTAAAAAATAATGCATGTGTTTTCTCTTGGGAGGTCCGTACCCATCAAGCTAATTCTGTTTTTTAAAAGTAGGGATTGCTGTCTTATTTTACGCTTACCACATCGTAATTAAGGCTGTGCAATCCTTCTTCTCAAAATTTGGTATACTTCGCCTGAAATTTAAACGAACGATTGTTGGTGGACACGTTGTTTATGTTCAGGCGAATACATTAGTAAAATAATAACCGTTTCTGCTAACTGCGTAACAAATTATGCAATTGAGATAATGGGGTTCAGTCGATTATAGCGGAATATATTTAAAAGAAATAGAAGGTGGGACTACCTATCATTTCTTTTTTGCTACTGAGAGCTATGCCTTAAAAGGTATAGCGTTTTTGTTAATACAAGCAGTTTTATCAAAGTTCAAAAAAAACAGGTTTATAAGTATAAAAACAAGGAAAAAAATTCTGAGGAAATAAAAATTTTAGGTGGAGTTATTAGTTTATTATAGATGACTAATAGGTGTACTTTTTTATATTTTAAGATAATTCCCAAACAGGGATTTTTTTATAGGAAGACCGCTAAAATAGTATCAAAAAAGAATCCATTAAGTGTTTTAGATTTCCCTGAAATACGTGGAGTATATATCCTTTTTCTTATTTACCCTCAAAAAGCCAAATTCCTCTTGAATTATATTGAGAGAAAGCAATATTATTTTGCTATTCTTTTTTAAGGAGGATTGTTTTATTGGGTATTTTTATCGTATTTTTGTTCTGTTTATCAATTGTTTTTTCTTTACTTCATTTGTTCCATTGTTTACCTTGGTTTCGTGAACAAAACGAAGGGATAAAACAAAATCTTGAAAAGGAAAAAGGAATTAGTATTCTAGTCCCTTGTTACAATGAACAGGGAATTATAGAAACCTCCATTAAGAGTATGAAATCCTTATCTTATTCACAGTTTGAGGTCATTTATATCAATGACGGTTCAAA
Source organism: Peribacillus sp. 05N428 (assembly GCF_056397085.1). Classification (NCBI taxonomy): domain Bacteria; kingdom Bacillati; phylum Bacillota; class Bacilli; order Caryophanales; family Bacillaceae; genus Peribacillus; species Peribacillus sp. 05N428. Next base: position 63,615 of record NZ_JBFTMS010000021.1, read on the forward strand.
TGATAAGACTATGAATCTCTTTCATAAATTTCTAAAGTTAAAACCATGTTCAAAATCTGCACTTAGAAAGCTTTCCCATATGAAAGTAGAAAATTTTTATCAATCCAAACTTTATCCTAATATCTACGTTATAGATAAAAAGAATGGGGGAAAAGCTGATTCCTTAAATGCAGGTATTGAATATTCTAGCCAAAGTTTGATTGTAACATTAGATGCTGACACCATATTGACAGAACAGGCCTTATCAATTGTTAACAGCACATTTGAGGATAAGGATGTAGTTGCTGCAGGTGGTATGGTGCACGTTTTGCAAACAAAAACATCTAATCCTTTGAGAGACTTGTCTTTACTTCATACAAATATGCTAGTTCGTGTCCAAATGTTGGATTTCCTAAAAGCATTCTATATTACTAAAGTATCTCTTGCACGCTTTCGTGCATTAGCTATCATATCCGGAGCATTTGGTATTTTTACAAAACAAGCTCTTGTTGATGTAGGAGGATATCGTACAACAATAGGAGAAGATATTGATATAACACTGCGCATTCATAGGTACATATCGGGACAGAAAAAAAAGAAGATTGTTTTTGTACCGGAAGCTGTTTGTTATACAGAATTACCTGAGAACTGGAAGGATTTTATCAAGCAACGCATACGATGGCAAAAAGCATTTATTGATTGTTTTATCCATTTTAGATCCTTTTTTTGGAAAACGTTTTTCACTAAGCCGGTTTCCTTTTTCTACATAGCCGAATCTTTTCTAGTAGGGACCATCGGTACTTATGTTACGACAGGTATTTTTGTGATAAATAGTACCTTAAACCCTCCTACTTTCTCTCCTTATTATATATTTACCTATTTGTCTTACATTTTTTTATTTAGTTTAACGTATGACTTGGTGGCAATTGGTATGGGTAAGCATTACGGGTTTACGTTTCAGAAGAAAGATAGATATCGATTATTTATTACAATTATTTTTGATATATTTGTCTATCGATTTGTAACTTTGTATATTGTTATGTATGGGAGCATTGCTTATTTCTTTAACAAAGACTGGAATAAAGTTGCTCGAACAGGAAGAAATTATCAAACTGATTCAAAATCTGCAGCATAGTTTGAAATCTCGCCTGATGTTCTGTTTCAACATACTGCTTTTTTAAAATGTCAAATTAGGCATCTAAATGCCAATTATTGCGTTTATAGAAAGATTAATTTAGCAAAATTCTCGAAGACCGCCCTTTAAAGGGGGCGGTTATTTTTTTCAGCTGTAGCTTTAAATGAAGATTGTAGCTTTCGTTGTCGTAGCTTTTTCTAATGCAACTAATGGGGATTTTATTTCAATAATAGGGTTGTACTAGGGGAGCCTTTGAACTAACGGTGCAGGTTAGTTCCGTAGGAAATATATAATGAACAAGGTGAAAAGGTGAAACGATAAATGAATAAAGATTCATATTAGCGTCATAAGTGAGCCTCCAGTAGCACCGATTATCACTATAAACCAAGCAGGCAATTTCCAGTACACAAGCATACTAAATAAGATGGCAGCAAAAGCAAAGTCTATAGGAGCTGAGATGGAGCTGGTCCAAATGGGATTATAAAAAGCCGCAATCAAGATGCCTACAACTGCTGCATTTACTCCCATTAATGCCCCTTTTACTTTAGGATTACGGCGTAATGTGTCCCAAAATGGCAATGTCCCTAAAATAAGAAGAAATGCAGGTAAGAAAATAGCAATTGTTGCTAATAAGCCACCTTGCCATCCATTTATCACGGCACCTATGTACGCTGCAAACGTAAATAATGGTCCTGGTACAGCTTGTGTTGCACCATATCCAGCAAGAAATGCCTCTTTGTCTAGCCAGCCAGTAGGGACAAATTCACGTTCAAGCAATGGCAAGACTACATGTCCACCACCAAACACTAAAGAACCAGACCGATAAAAGCTATCAAACAGAGCAATCCAATTTGATGAAGTAACCTCTCGTAATATTGGAAGTAGAAACAGTAATCCGAAAAATAAAACTAAACTAACAAAACCGACACCACGCGAAATCGGAAAATGAACGTTAGATTCATAACTTTCGTCGTGTCGTTTATAAATTAGAAAACCAATAAATGCGGCCAGTATTATAATACCAACTTGCACATAGGCAGTCTGCCAAATCAAGGTCCCAACCAAGGCTATTAATGCAATTGTCTTTCTCTTTATATCTGGAGTTAAATTTTTTGACATCCCCAAAATGGCGTGTGCAACTACTGCTACAGCTACTATTTTTAATCCGTGGATCCAGCCTTCATTTGAAACATCCATTCCTTTGAAAAATGATGCTAATATTACTAACGCTATCACCGAAGGCAGTGTAAAACCAAGGAAAGCTAAAATTCCACCGAAGAAACCTCCCCGCATAACTCCGACTCCAATTCCAACCTGACTGCTAGCTGGACCAGGCAAGAATTGACACAAAGCAACTAAATCGGCATAGCTTTTTTCATCCATCCATTTTCGTCGTTTAACATACTCATCATGAAAGTAACCTAAATGTGCTATTGGCCCACCAAATGATGTTAAACCAAGCCTTGTTGAAACTAATAGTATTTCAATTAGTGACTTTAAACTTCTGTTTGTTTTGTTTTGATTCACTAAAATAGTCCTCCTATTATTTAAGTTCATAAGCTTTCTTTCCGGCTTCCATAAATATTTCCTTTTTCAGTGGTCGAATTAATAATTTTCTTATTTTCCCATCGACGTTTCGTTCCTCATTTATTAAAAGTCCATCAGATTCCATTGTGTATAAAGTACCTGAATTGACGGTTTATCCATGTCATTTTAGTTCTTAGAACATCCAAAGACCAAAGTCGATTATCTATAATGAAGTATACTATTTATAAATATTTAGTTTCTAATTCAAACAATTAATTTACACACTCTTAATATTTGCTCAACCTAACATTATTTATCAAAAAATGGAAACATTTATCGCCCTTAATGTTTAGGTAAATCCATAATGAAGTTCATTACCGGAAGCTGATCAGCAGCTTCTTTACTTTTGGAGAAAAAAAGCAGTATTTAAAAAGATGAGTTATTTAACACTTAGCGTACTACTTTTTTTAAGTGAGACGGTTAGCTAAGATCAATATGGGAAATACTAAGAGAATGAAATTCTTACCGAATTTTCAGAAAAATGCATTGACGGGAAATTAAGGTTGTTATATATTATTAATAAGTTAAATTTATTGTTATATAACAGAAGGAGGAATCTAGATGATGAACATTTATGATAAAGCTTATGAAAGTTATTTAAAGATTTGTGAAAGGTATGAAATCGAGTCGATAAACATTGACCATTTCATCAAAAATTTAACTAAAGATCAGTTGGATGAATACAGTAAATTAGCCGTTTAAACGAAAGGACGTGATTGCAAAGATGGACCTCCCGGTTGATGTAGATGTAGAAGCCAGTTAGAAACCCCACCAGTTGCTATGGGAACAGGTGGGGTTTTGTCATGTGTTTTTAGCGCTTATTTTTAATCTCGGCATGTTGCACAGATGTTGTTGGCGATTTATTCTCGCGATGACCCTCTTTATTTGTTGTTGAGCATTTTAATAGCTCGCCCGAAGACGAAGGTAACTTTCAAAATGTTCATCGTATTAATGGTCATGTTTGCGAAAGAACCCTTCTTTTGTTCGAGGACGTGTATAGGGTAAGCCGGTATGCTTAATAAGCAGCTTGTAATTGCTGGTGTTTTATAAGTTCTTCTGATCTTATAAAATCAAAGCAATAAAATATCAATTACTATTACATTACTAGTAAAAGAGAAAGGCTGTGCCATAAACTTGAGGGGGAAGGGTTAAAAATTCAGAATTTTCTTGAAAGTGGTTCATGCACATGTTAGAATTCATTTCAGGTAAGAATATTATAAATAAGATGATATTGATTTTTTGGTGAAACTGAGTTTCTTAATAAGCAACGAAAACCAATGATGAAGGGACTAAAGATTCTATCTAGGAAATAAAGTCTATGGCGACGCCTTCTTCCCTAGTACCTTAAAACAAAAAATCAGTACAATGATTGTTATACAGTTCGACATAACTAATCATTCTTTTTATACAAAATTTTTTGGTTATAGAAAGGAACAGTGTTGCTTATTAGGGAACTAGTAGTGTTGATTAAACATCTTCAGTTTTAATATTCTTCCTATCTATTAATAAGGGGGGTGAGAAAGATGATTTGAAGTGCTTCATTGGACGGGAAATAATATGTAATAAAATTAGTTTACATCACCGATAAAAGTTATGGCGATGTATGCTAATGATTTATTATGTGGAATGGAAGAAATGTAAGCGCTTGTATAAGGGTTATCAGTTGGTAATGTCCCGTGTTTTAGACTGTAACACCGTAACTAGTTTAGAAAAGGCACAACTTTACATGATGGAAATGAAATCATTCAGGAGGTTTTTGTTTAATGAACAAACAACTGCAGCTGAAAAAGAAATCTAAATGGAAAGTTCGTTATACTGTCTTATTCGTATTATGGTTATGTTGGCTGTTTTCTTTCCTGGACCGAATGGTAATCACTATTGCATTGCCATATATTGGTGAAGATCTTAATCTTACGGCAACAGCTCAAGGGTTACTGTTAAGTATTTTCTTTGCGGGGTATGCACTGTTCCAAATTCCGGGCGGGATGTTATCAGATAAATTTGGCTTTCGTCGTGTGATGAGCATTGCGATTGTTTGGTGGTCAATTTTCACATCATTGACTGGTTTTATTTTTTCTTATCCACTTATGTTACTTATTCGATTCGTTTTCGGTTTAGGTGAGGCATGTTTACCAGGTGCTGCTTATAAAGGAATAGCTAATTACTTTCCCAGTAAACAACGAGGAACAGCTACTGGAATTCAGTCAACAGTTAATACTTTAGGACCGGCTATTGCTGCTATTGCTGCTGCAGCAATTATTGGAGCATTTGGATGGCGTACCGTTTTTATCGTAATGGGTATTCCGGGCATTATACTCGGTCTGTATATCTGGTTTAAATTCAAAGATAATCCGAAAGATCATCCTAAAATGACGAAAGAAGAGCTTGCAGAATTAGAGGAAGACATTGAGAATGAAAAATCGAATGAAGAGAAGAACTCAGGAGTTTCCTTTAAGGAACTATTTAAAAAACCGATTTTATGGCAAATGGCGTTCATTTGGTTCTTCTTTGATATTACTTTCTGGGGCTTCACTTCTTGGCTTCCATCTTATCTGATAAATGTTAGAGGGCTTTCTTTAATGGATACTGGCATTTTCAGTGCCTTACCGTATTTAGTAGGTACAGTCTCCATTATTCTTGGTGGGTACTTGTCAGATAAAGTTAAAGGAAAGAGGAAATGGGTGTTTATCCCTAATGCTGTAATTAGTGGGCTGGCCTTATTATTAATGCTTCAATCTACTTCCACTGCAGTGGTCATTACGTATCAATGTGTTGCAGCATTCTTCATGTTCTTAGCTCAAGGAGCATTCTGGGGACTGGTTGTTGACACGCTTCCAGCGAAAATAATGGCTGCAGGTTCATCTACTGTTAACTGTTTCGGATCAATTGCAGGATTTATCGCCCCGTTATTAATGGGTTATATGATTGAAAGCAGCGGTGGTTCTTACAATTCAACTTTCATATTAATGATTGCAGCCATCATTGTAGCAGCAATTATTGCCCTTACGATTGGCAATAATACCGAAAAAGAAAATTCATTAAATTCAGAAACAATAGTGGAAGCCTGATTTGAATTGCCGATTTATCAGGAAGTAAATGGATTCACTTATCTTTGTTGAGAATGTTTTTTTACATGGTAATAGCATTATATTCAGAAAGCGCTTGTTGATAAGAGAGGCTGTCAGATGCCGAATCCTCGTACATAGAAATGCAGACGCTTTTTTTCAGATAGTGGGTAAGAAAGAGGAAAAAAAAAATGTTGAAATTTTCAGAAAAGTAATTAAAATTAAAAGAGAACGATGTTGCTTATTAGGTAACAGAAAGGGCATGAAGGAACGAAATAAGTTAAATCATCTTTAAGGGAGTTTGAATGAATGAAAGTAAATTTAAAACCAAACAATGTTAGTTCATTAACTAGGGTACTTGCAGTAGCTACGCAAAATCAATTTGCTGTCGGTTCGTTTACCCCAAGAGCTACAAAGATGATAGCTCCTATACTTAGAGGAGCACAAGAAAAGAAATCTGCGGTTATTGTTCAAACTTCTGAGAGGGAGCAGGAACGATATGGAATTAATTTAGCGGAATTTAGCCGAGAGTTTTATCGTGTGATCCAAGAGGAGAATATTACGATCCCTGCTGTGTTACATTTAGATCATACGAAGGATTTCAATGTAATTGCAGAAGCCATCGAAGTTGGTTTTACATCCGTTATGATTGATGCATCAGAGCAACCATTTAAGAAAAATGTTGAGATAACAAAAAAGGTTGTTGAGTATGCACATTCAAAAGGCGTAACTGTAGAAGCTGAATTAGGCAAGATAGGGACAACCGACTTTATTGAAACCGACGTTGATGAAGAGCTATTTACAGAGCCTGAAGAAGCAAAGCAGTTTGTTGAAGAGACCTGTATTGATGCATTAGCGGTATCTGTCGGAACTTCACATGGGGTTTATCTCGTTAAAGATCCAAAAATTGATATTGAACGTTTAATGGAAATTCGTGCATTAACATCTGTACCTTTAGTGTTACATGGCGGCTCAGGCACTCCTTCAGAGATGATAAAGAATGCAATTCAAATTCCTAATGGTGGAATCAGTAAAGTGAATATTGCAACAGATTTAGAACATATGATGATAAAAACTCTTAATCGAGAAATTCATGTTACAGAAAAAGAGTGGTCGGAACTACCGACTGAAACATTGACTTTAGTCCAAGAAGCAGTTCAGAACGTAGTACAAGAAAAAATTGAAAACTTTTTAATAAGTAGTGATAGCGCTTCTTACTATGTTTAAGAAGTAATATGATACCAACCTTTGAACAGTACCCCATATTTTAGACACATGGATAAACCCTTTAACCACATAATTTATGGCTATACTGCTTATCGTTGAAGATAACTTTTTTTAGAAGAATTGCTAAGGTAATAGGAGGAAAAATAATATGTCTATAGAAAGATCAAGTATAGTAACATTTGCTGGCAATCCAGTTACGTTGATTGGGAGTGAAATTCGTGTTGGGGATAAAGCGCCAAATTTTGAAGTGTTAGCAAACGATCTCTCAAAAGTTACACTTGAAGATTCAAAAGGGAAAGTCCGCCTTATCTCATGTGTTCCCTCTCTTGATACAGGAGTATGTGACGCACAAACACGGCAATTTAACCAATTAGCTAGCAATCTAGGAAATGATGTAGAAGTGTTAACAATTAGTGTAGATCTTCCATTTGCACAAAAAAGATGGTGTGGAGCAGCAGGAATAGAACAAGCCCAAACCCTTTCAGATCATTTTAAGATGTCATTTGGAACAGCTTATGGCACATATATAAAGGAACATCGTTTAGAATGCCGTGCAGTATTCGTTGTAGATGAAAATGATGTCGTACAGTATGTTGAATACGTTCCGGAAATTACGGAACATCCGAACTATGAAGCAGCTATAAAAGCAATTAAGTCATTTATAAAAGTTGAAAAGTGATATAAGTAAGCAATATACTCATGATTTAAAGAACGCATATTGTTTTTCATTAATCCTAAGAAGTAAAATGTTACTGCATTAAAATCTTTTTTTCTCAGTAGAAAGGCTGCCTTACACATACACAAGGTCAGCCTCTTCTCCTATATGTAATAATGGGGTGGTGAGGTGGGGAGATAGTAATATTCTGAATTTTACAACTTTTCGTTGAAAAACTAAATTAGTGGTGATAGTATAAAAAAGTGTAATATAGAATAAAATGTTATATTTTACTAATTGATTGAAACGGTGTTGCTTATTGAGGGGCAGGAAGAGTAACTAGATCTTTTGAGTTTTGGCAATGTTCTTTGAAAACAGACAGATTGAAGCATTTTAAACAACTTAATTTAAATGATCAGGTTTATAAAATTTAGTACAATCATCCAGTTCAAATTTTTTTACTCAGTATTGTATACAATACTGCATTCAATTTTGAATTCTTCATTGAGGGGAGGTATAAAGTGTTGAATAGTTTAGAAATGGATATCTATAAAAAAATCAAGCAAGCTATTATCCAGCAAAAGCTTCGGCCAAATATGCAACTCATAGAAAAGGATCTTGCTGAATCGTTTGGCGTAAGCCGTACCCCTGTTCGAAATGTTCTGCGCAGATTGGAATATGAAAAATTAGTGAAAATTAAAGAGCATAAAGGTACCTTTGTCTCCTGTTCAACAATTGAAGAAGCAAAAGAAGTATTTGAAATGAGGAGAATCTTAGAAGGGGAAGCAGTGCGAAGAGCATGCAGCCTCTATAACGAGCAACAATTAAAAGAACTAGAGACTCTGGTAGAAGAGGAACGACATATTTATGGTAGTCTGGATTTTTATGAATCTTTAAAAATATCTGGGGATTTTCATTTGAAAATAGCTGAAATCGCAGGGAATTCGTATTTTTATCAATATCTGGAAGACTTAATTTCCCTAACTTATGTGATTATAGCAATATATGGAAGAGGTAAAATGGAAACATGTGGTTCTCACGATCATTTGCAAATTTTTAATGCCATTAAGCAAAGGGATGGTGATCTTGCAGAACGCTTATCTCTCATTCATCTTAGTGAAATTGAGTCGAACCTGCATTTTAATGAGGAATTACAGATCTCTTCTTCCTTGTCAGATATATTTCTTTAATTGTAATTTGATATACAGTTATTGAAAGCGCTTACCATAGGGTTTTTAAGGAGGTGATACAGTCTCGAAAGCATTTTCAAATTTAAAGTGTTGTGATGTGTTTTTTTACATTTTTAAAGAAACGCCGTTGCTTAATGCGCGACGATACATCGGGTGATAATGGAAAATAGTTTTACAAAACAAATTCGCATTTTAAATCCCTGTGAATGATGAACAGAAAAGACCACTTAGAAGGGAAGTTTGTATCATATCAAAGCCTTGGCAAACATCTAAGACCTAACTTGTTAACCAATGCATTAAAATGCGGCAAACAATAAAAAAGGGGTTGGATGTATCATGTCTACAAATTTAGAAAATTACGTTCCACAAGAAACGCAGATCCAACATGATACGGGTGTGGATGAATCACTTAATCCGAAAACCGAGGAAGGTAGGACGGTAAGTCCGGTAGACTATATTTTCATGTGGGTTGGTGACGGTGTTAATCTAGGTAATATGACGCTTGGAGCCAGTATGATTGTAGCGGGAATCGCTACGTTAAACATCTTTCAGACATTTACCGCAGCTATCATGGCAATTGGTATCATATCAACTGTTTTTGCTTTAAATGACAGGCTCGGGTACAGAACGGGAATCCCATATGTTGTACAGCTTAGAATGTCCTTTGGGCTGAAAGGTTCCGTAATATCATCACTGATGCGCGGTATTCCAGCCATCGTTTGGTACGGTTTTCAAAGTTGGATTGGCGGTACTGCCTTAAATGAAATTGCGAAGATTATGACGGGCGGCGCCTTTGATAATGTTGCCATTTGCTTTGTCGTGCTGCAATTGGTGCAAATTGGGCTTTCGCTGTATGGATTCCATGCCATTAAATGGGTGGAAACGCTTGCGTCTATTGTTATTGTACTTGCGCTTCTCTATGTATTTAGCGTTCTACTTACCTCCTATAGCGATGTTATTGCAGAAAAATGGGTTCATGCAGAAGGATCATGGGGCTTACCTTTCTTTGCATTGATCATGATGTTTATGGGAAATTATGCGGCTATCTTTTTAAGTGCAGCGGACTATTCAAGAGAGCTAAAAACCGGTATTAGCGACAAAAAACGCGGGTTTTTGTACTTTCTTCCTATTTTAACAGCGTACGGCTTGACACTTACAATCGGTGGAATGCTTGCTTCCGCAACCGGCATCAACAATCCTGTGAAAGCATTTGCGGTCGTGGTGGATAACTCGTATATTACCCTCTTTGTATCCGCATTCATTGTTTTGGGTGCGGTGGCAGTAAACATGGTTGCCAATATTATTCCGCCAACCTATGTTATTACATTGCTTACAAAAATGAAATATAAACCTGCAGTTACCATAACCGGACTGCTTGCATTTTGTTCATTCCCTTGGGTTCTTGTGCAGGATTCTTCGGCAAAGGGTCTTGGAATCTTCATTCTTATATATTCCGCATTTTTAGGACCGATTGTTTCTATATTATTAGTCGAATATTATATATTAAGAAAGCAAAAGGTGAATGTTGCAGATTTGTATAAGGAAGACGGTCCATTTGCCGGGTATAATCCAGCAGCGGTGCTTGCATTGCTAATCGGCGCCGGTGCAGCCTGTTTGAAAGTGGAGCTGGCATGGATTATCGGCGTTGTTGTGGGAGGCAGTGCATATTTGCTTTTGATGAAATTTGCATTTAAAGATTCAAAATTCAAAAAGGGTACAATTTTTGAAAAGTAGACTTGTATTTCTATGTTTCCGGGGGCTATTCTCTCTGTCTATTTATCATGGATTGATGCAATCTGAGGAGGAAATGAACAAGGCAATTGTATAATGTAAATATACTGAAAATTGAAAAAAGGGGGTTGGGAGAATGAAGTTTGATTTAATTATAAAGAACGGAAATGTAGTAATTGAAAATACAGTAGAACAACTAGATATCGGTATACTTCATGGTAAGATTGCAGAAATTTCAAAAGAAATAACCGGAGAATCTGCTGAAATCATAGATGCTGCTCATCAATATGTCATGCCTGGGATGATAGATGCCCATGTCCATATTTGCGAGCCAGGCAGAACCGAGTGGGAAGGGTTTATAACAGGAACTCAAGCACTGGCTGCAGGAGGGACAACATCATTTGTAGATATGCCATTAAACGCTTTGCCGGCAACGACTACAAAGAGTTCACTGCATTTAAAATTAAGATCTGCTGAAAATAAGGCGTATGTTGATTATGCTTTGTATGGTGGATTAGTTCCTGATAATCTCCAAGATTTAGAGGACCTTTCTAACGAAGGCGTTGTGGCCTTCAAATGTTTTATGGCAACATGTGGCAGTGAGGAAATTGGAGATTTTAAAAATGTTGATGATTATACTCTATATCAAGGTATGAAAAAACTATCGGAATTGGGGCATATTTTATCTATACATGCTGAGAATGCAGAGCTTACTGATATACTGGCAATTGAAAAGAAAAAACAAGGGCAGACAACAGCAAGAGATTATGTAGAGTCCCGCCCCATTTTTACTGAGGTTGATGCTGTAAAACGTGCTTTGTTATTGGGGAAAGAGACTGGATGCAAATTACATTTTGTTCATATTAGCAGTGAAGAGGCTGTTGAAGAAATCCTTAAAGCACGTAAACTAGGCCAAGAGGTTACGATAGAATCGTGTCCTCACTATTTCACGTTGGATATGGAAACCTTTGAAAGGATAGGACCAGTTGCGAAATGCGCCCCACCGCTTCGTACTAAAACAGAACAAGATAAATTATGGGAAGCTCTTAAGGAAGGGAAAATTGATATCCTGGCCTCAGACCATTCCCCATGTCCTCCAGAAATGAAGCAGAGCAACACGAATAATATGTTTGATGTGTGGGGAGGGATTAGTGGCTGCCAAAATAATGTTGATTTAATGTTTGACGAGGCTGTTAAGAAACGTGGGGTTTCTGTAAGTGATTTTTCAAAGATGATTGCGACAAAACCTGCAGAAATATTCAACTTAAGAAATAAAGGAAGCATTAAAGTTTCCTATGACGCTGATATCATTCTTCTTGATCCAAATAAATCATACACCATTCAGCCAGAAGATTTGTATTACCGTCATCAACATAGCCCTTATGTTGGAAGAAAGATTAACTGTCGAGTGACGAAAACGTTTGTAAGAGGACAACTAGTATTTGATTTTGAGAAAGGGATTGTAAGTCATCCAATTGGGAAGTTCATTTCGGCAAAAAATAGTTTCGTACAAGCATAAAGTTATGTAAAGAAGGTTGACCCAAAAGGGCACTTTAGTTGCCCTTAATGGCGTCATACCTTCTTTTTTGGTTTATTTTTTGACTGGTATTATGTCTGGGTATTGCTCTTGTGGTAAAATAAAGAAACAGGATCAGTAATATAGGATTTAATCGGAGGTTAATATAAATGGTTAAGTCAGTAGATAGGGCATTAACAATTATTTCATTAGTGAGCAAGCGTAAAGAAGGGATTGGGGTTACTGAGCTGGCCTCCAACCTAGATTTAAATAAAAGCTCTATATTCAGATTATTAAGTACTCTTGTAGATCATGGATTCATCGAACAAAATCCTGAAACTAAAAAATATAGATTAGGCTATAAATATTTAGAATTAAGTTCGATGCTGCTTGAATCTATTGACTTGAGAACTCAAGCTAAACCATTTCTGGAAGAGTTAGAATCACATATTAATGAAGTGATCCACTTGACCGTATATGATCAAGGAGAGGTAATCTATATTGAAAAACTTGAGGGAAGTGAAACCCTTAGAACACATTCACAAGTAGGGAGACGTGCCCCAATGCATTGTACGGCAGTTGGGAAGGTAATCTTGGCCCATCTGCCATTAAATGAGATCGTAGATATAATTGACAAGCATGGTTTACCAAAACATACTGAACAAACGATTACCGATAAAGAATCCTTTTTTAAAGAATTGGGAAAAATAAGGAACGAAGGTATTGGTAGGGAAATTGAAGAAAATGAACAAGGAATCACCTGTATTGCAGCGCCAATTTTTGATAATCGGAAGAAAATTACCGCTGCTGTTAGTATATCAGGACCAAGCATCCGAATGACTGAAGAAAGATTAACTGAAATTAAACCAATTATAATGGATATTGGTAAAAAGATTTCCAAGAGGCTTGGTTATACAGATAATTAAATTAATGTGAAAAAGAATTGGTATAAGACCAATTCTTTTTTTGTGGAAATTTATTGAATCAAGTTTATCTTCGAATAGGAACATTGGTGTTTTGTCCTACGAAAATTTTTATAAAAAATTTAATGGTGAAATACTTGAAATATTCAAAAAACGGTGATAATATCAAAATAAGAAACAAGGTTAGTTAATAAGCAACAAATTACTTATTTTTATTTTTTTAATCATTTAATGAAACTGCGTTGCTTATTATGCGACTAAAAGGAGGAGTAAATTGTGGATTTTTCTAAAGAGAAAGGCGAATTTTATAATAATCTAACGAAAACAATTCGTCGGCACATAGTTAAAATGACGAACCATGCAGGAAGTGGTCATCCCGGTGGTTCTTTATCGGCAACTGAATTAATGTCCGTCCTATTTTTTGAACATATGAATGTTGATCCTGACAACCCAGATTGGCAAGACCGAGATTGTTTCTTCTTATCTAAGGGGCATTGTACACCTGTATTTTATTCAGTATTAGCTGAAAAAGGTTTCTTCCCGGTTGAAGAGTTAATGACCTTCAGGGATGTTGACGGCAGGTTACATGGACATCCATGTGGAGAGCATATTCCAGGTGTAGACATATCTTCAGGATCACTTGGTCAAGGATTATCGGTAGCTAATGGCGTTGGATTAATTGCAAAACTGGATGGCAGCAATAGAAGATCATATTGCATGATAGGTGATGGAGAATTACAAGAAGGTCAAGTATGGGAAGCGGCAATGACAACTGCACATTACAATCTTGATAACGTTTGTGCGATTATCGACTGGAACAAAATTCAACTTGATGATTTTGTTGAAAATGTAAAAGGTGTAAAAAATCTTGGTGATAAATTTAGAGCTTTCGGTTGGCACGTTGTTGAAATTGATGGTCATGATATTCATGCAGTTAATGAAGCGTATAAAGAAGCTAAACGCACTAAAGGTAGACCTACTGCAATTCTAGCTCATACGGTTAAAGGCAAGGGAGTTTCATTTATGGAAGATACCCATGATTGGCATGGAATGGCTCCGAATGATGAGCAATTAGAAATCGCTTTAAAGGAGTTGGCTTAAGATGGCAAATCAAGAAGCACCACGTAAAGGTTTTGCTGATGCACTAATTAGACTTGGAGAAAAACATGACGATTTAGTGGTACTTGACGCGGACTGCGCAAAATCGAATATGACAAATCTATATAAAAATAGATTTCCAGAACGCTTTTTCAACATCGGTATTTCTGAATGTGATTTAGTAGGTACCGCAGCCGGTATGGCAGTGGCGGGTAAAGTACCATTTGCCAATGCTTATGCAAACTTCCTTACTGGGCGCGCATTTGATCAAATGAGAATTTCAGTTTGTTATTCAAATAACAATGTGAAAATTGTCGGTCATAACGCTGGTACATCAGCTGCTCAAGAAGGTGCAACACATTTACCGCTTGAAGATATTTCTTTAATGCGATCACTGCCACGTATGACTGTAATTGTTCCAGCTGATGCGGTTGAAATGGAAAAAGCAGTAGAAGCTGCTTATTACCATGAAGGACCAATTTACCTCCGTGTTGGCAAATTACCAGTACCGATCGTTACCAAAAAAGAAGAACCATTCAAAATAGGTAAAGCAATTAAATACCGTGAAGGATCTGATATTACAATCATCAGTACTGGGATAATGCTTGATGAATCACTAAAAGCGGCAGGTGAATTGGAAAAGCAAGGTGTAAGCGCAGAACTTTTACACATCCATACAATTAAACCTATTGATAAAGAAGCCATTATTGCATCTGCTGCGAAAACAAAACATGTCATCACAGTTGAAGAGCATTCAATTATAGGTGGATTAGGTAGTGCTGTTGCTGAAGTATTGTCGGAAAGCCAACCAGCTATATTAAGAAGAATCGGTACAAATGACCGTTTTGGGGTTTCTGGAAAAATGGATGAATTACTTGATCTATTTGAATTAAGAGCACACCGTATTATTTCTACTGCAAATGAATTATTAGGGCATAGAGTAACTAGCTAATCACATTTTAGATAATGAAAGGGGGAGGGTTTTTGTCAAACGCAACCCAATATCTAAGTTTAAAGGATACTTTAGACCTCTTCTCTAAATCGGATGACAGCCTCCGTGCGGAAATCAAAGCACATTTAAATCAAACAAAACATAAGTTTATCGTTTTAGATGATGATCCAACCGGTGTCCAAACGGTACATGATATTTTTGTCATCACGGACTGGGGAAAAGACTGGATTAAAAAAGGATTATCTGATGAGAGAAGTGTACTTTATATTTTAACAAACACAAGAAGTTATAATGCAGAAAAGACGGAAAAGATCAATAGGGAGATTGTCCAAAACATTGTTGACGTTACTAAGGAAATGGGAATCAATTATTCAATTATCAGTAGAAGTGACTCAACATTAAGAGGGCATTATCCACTTGAAATTAATGTGCTCCAAGATGAATTATTAAAAACTGCTGATGTACAAATTTCTGGTCATTTAATCATTCCGGCTTTTTTTGAAGCACATCGTTACACCATAGATAATATTCATTATTTAGGTATGGAAGGCCAGCTTGTCCCAGTAAATGAAACAGAATTTGCGAATGATTCCGTTTTCGGTTTCAAAACCGCTAATTTGCCGAAATGGATTGAAGAAAAGACAAATGGAAGCGTAGCTTCAGAGTCAGCATTGATCATTTCACTGGAAGATATTCATAAAGGCGGCATTGATAGAGTTTATGAGATTTTACTATCTGCTAACAATAATACTCCTATTATAGTAAATGCTAAATCTTACTATGATTTAGACATCGTATCATTAGCTGTCCTTAAAGCAATTGATTCTGGCAAGCAATTCTTGTTTAGAACTGCAGCATCTATTGTAAAATCGATTGCGGGAATTCAGGATCGTCCATATTTATCAGCTAATGAGATTGTTTCAAATGATGAAAGCCAAAATAATGGTGGCTTTATTATAGTAGGTTCTCACACGAATAAAACTACGGAACAAATTAAGGAACTAATGAATAAATACCCGATTGAACAAATCGAAATGAATGTTGTGAAAGTTCTAAATAAAGAAACAAGAATTGAAGAGCTAACACGAGTATGTCAATTAGTAGATCAAAATATTTCTTCTAATCGCGATACGCTTGTATATACGAGTAGAGATTTAATTAGTGCGAAAGATAAGGAAGAAAACTTAAAGATTAGTCAAACTGTTTCAAGTTGTTTAGTTAAAGTTATTCGCTCACTAAAAGTAAAGCCGAAATTCATCATGGCAAAAGGCGGTATAACTTCGAGTGATGTGGCAACTGACGGCTTAGATATTAAATATGCAAAAATTTTAGGGCAAGCGATCGCCGGTGTTCCAGTATGGTTAACCGGAAGTGAAGCTAAGTTCAAAGATACACCTTATATCGTATTTCCAGGCAACGTTGGTGATAAAGATTCAATTGCTCAAATCTTTGAAAATATAAAAAAGGATCAAAAGGGAGAGATATAAATGGCTAAACAAAAAATGACAGCTGCTGAGTTAATTGCCTTGTATTTACAAAAAAGAGGGGTGAAACATGTTTATGGTGTACCGGGAGCTGCAATTTTACCATTCTATGATGCAGTAAAAGAATTAACTAAAATTGAATCATATATTGTACGTCACGAACAAACGGGTGCTTTCATGGCTGATGGTTATTCAAGAGCAACTGGTGAAGTGGGTGTATGTGCTGCCACATCAGGTCCTGGCGGAACCAACTTCTTAACTGGCCTTTACGGTGCATGGATGGATTCCATTCCAATGATAGCCATTACCGGTCAACAAAAAAATAGTTTAATTGGAACCATGCAATTCCAAGAAGCGCCTATCGTTGAAATGGCAAAGCCTGTAACGAAAGCTGCGTACCGTTTAACTGACGGTTCGAAAGCTGCTGAATTTATCCATGAAGCATGGGTAACAGCTACTACTGGCCGAAAAGGTCCAGTTCTTCTTGATTTACCAGTTGATCAACAAAAAGTTGAAATAGAAGTCGACTTAGATGTGCTTATCGGTTCTACTCCAGTCGATAACTTACCACAAGCTTCTGACGCTGATATAGAGAAAACATTGGAATTATTAAAAGATGCTAAAAGACCGGTCTTACTTTCTGGTGGAGGGGTCAACATTGCAAACGCTACCATTGAATTGAAAGCGCTAGCTGAAGAACTGCAAATCCCTGTAGTAACTTCTGGCATGGGGATGGATACTTTCCCTAACGATCACCCTTTATTCGCTGGACGTATGGGAACGATGCTTGATACTCCATTCGGTAACAAAACAATTGTTGAAGCTGACTTAGTCATCAACCTTGCCGGACGTTTCGCTGATCGTTCAACTGGTAATGTGTCGGTATTCACACAAAACGGTAAGAAAATCATCCACGTAAATCTTGATAATAAGGAAATTGGTAAAGTTGTACCAACGATTTTAGGTATCGTTTCTGATGTTAAAACCTTCATGGTTAAACTTGCAGAAGCCCATAAAGCACTTGGTGCTCATGTAGCTGCAACTGCCGAAGTAGGTACTAGAGTTAACTTAACTGAAGAGCGTAAGAAATGGGCACGTAAAACGGATTACACAACACTTCCAATCAGACAAGAGCGTGCATTGCGAGAGCTTCGTGAATTCTTAGATCGCGATGCCTTCATATCACATGACTGCGGTATCAGCCAAATCTGGTCCTCTCAATTATTTGAAACGTATGTACCAAGAACATACTTATTAACTGGTGGTGCGGGGACAATGGGTTGGGGCCTTGGTGCAGCAATGGCAGCGAAACTTGCATTTCCTGAAAGACAAAGTGTAAACATCCTTGGTGATGGAAGCTTAGGGATGTCATTACAAGATATTGCTACAGCTGCAAAGCATGATATTCCGGTCATTATTTTCTGTATGAATAACTCATTAATGGGATTAATTCGTCAACAACAAAACTGGTTCTATAATGAACGTCAAATTTCTACGGACTTAATTTACAAAAATGAATTATGTGATAATGAAGAGCGAGGAATCGACTTTGTTAAAACGGCTGAAGGTATGGGTGTTCGTGGTGAGCTTGTTACACATTATGATGATATCAAACCAGCTCTGCAACGTGCAGTAGACTCAGGTAAACCATATTTAATCGAAGTTATAGTTGATCCAGATCCTAAGAACGCATGTGAATTCTCTAATAACGGTGCACTTAACGGCTTCAAATACTCTGAAAAAATTGATTATTCTAAATAATAACCATCTTTATGGAAGTGATTTTTTTGAAGCAATGGGATATAACCTATTGCTTCAAAAAACATATTGACTGTACTTAAATAATGGGTTTATTAAAGGAGGGAAGCCGAAAAATCGGCGAAACAATGTCAGCAAATCTTCATAATTCTATGAAAGTCGGAATTGTTCACTTTATGGCTTATCCGGAAACAATGGGTGGAGATGGCCCAGCTGTTGAAACAATTAAGAAAATTGTACAAGATGATTTTTTCTCTGGAATTGAAATTACATCTATTAATAATCCTGAAGAACGTAAAGAGGCTGCTCAAATTTTACAATCTGGTGGAATGAATGTAGGATTTGGTGCACAACCGATTCTATTAAGAAACAAAGGAAACCTTAATTCTTTTGATGAAGCTGAGCGTAGGAGGGCTATCGATTTAGTAAAAGGCGGAATTGACCAGGCTTACGAAGTAAATGCTGCTAAACTTGGTTTCTTAAGTGGGGCTAAACCAGATACTCAACAAGATGTTGCCTTACAATTACTAACGAATTCTATCAAAGAATTATGCGATTATGCAAAATCTAAAGGTGATTTAGTACTCTCACTTGAAACATTTGATGATGAGACTGATAAGAAATGTCTAATCGGTTCGAATAAACTTGCTGTTGAAGTTGCAAAAGAAGTTCGTAAGGTAGATCCCACTTTCGGTTTAATGCTTGATTTAAGTCATTTACCAATGCAACGTGAAACGTCTCATGATGCATTAACGGTAGCTCGTGATTATATTAACCATGCCCATATCGGAAATTGCTATATTAAAGATACTTCTGATCCTGCATACGGCGATCAGCATCCGCGTTTCGGATATCCAGGAAGTGAAGTTGATGTTCCTGAATTAGCGGAGTATTTACGATCTCTATTAGAAATTGGTTACATCGGTGAAGGTATAAAGAATATAGTCGCTTTTGAAGTAAAACCTGTCGGTACAGAATCATCTGATATTGTAATTGCACAGTCAAAACGTACACTCGTTGATGCATGGTCATTATTACATTCGAAAAAAGGGCGTTTAGTTAGTTAGCCTATATATATGTACGATATGTATTAAACGGTGACAAGTGCTTTTGCTTGTCACCGTTTAATCTAACTTTTAATTAGCTTATCATGCAGAATCCCTATTGAGCAACGACTAAATAAGGTGTTAATATGACTTTGCATTAAGTAACTGGATTTAAATAACAAAAATTTTTCTTAGAGATTAAATTGGCAGGGAAGTGATCGATTGGTTAAACTTCAGAAGGATGTTGATGCTATAAGAATCAACACTAGAACCGAAGAACTTGCAGCTTGTTCATCCACATCTGTTGGTGTCACTAGACTACCTTTCACAGTGGAAAGTTTAAAAGCAGAAAGTCTAGTTGAAGAGTGGATGAAAGCAGCTGGGATGACGGTAAGAAAAGATGCTCTTAATAATATAATCGGACGTTATGAAGGGAAAGATCCTACAGCTCCAGTTTTAATGATTGGTTCACATTTAGATAGCGTGATTGAAGCAGGCAAATATGATGGTATTTTAGGAGTTATAACTGGAATCGAAGTTGTTCAAACTCTTAAGGATAATGGCATTATATTATACAATCCAATCGAAGTGGTAGGTTTTTGTGATGAAGAAGGAGTAAGGTTTCACTCAACGTTCCTTGGTAGTAAAGCGATTGCAGGAACTTTTACTGCTGAAGATTTAGAAAGAGCAGATGAACAAGGAATAACAATTGCTGAAGCGTTAAAAGGAATTGGTATTGCTGACCCATATGCTTATAAAAACGCTAGTCGTACTCCAGAAGAACTTCTCGCTTATTTGGAACTTCATATCGAACAGGGGCCTGTGCTTGAGAAGGAGAATGAACCTGTCGGCATAGTTCGTGGGATTGCTGGTGCTACAAGATTCTATTTTGAAATTATCGGGAAACCTGGACATGCAGGAACAGTTCCTGTTGCCCTTAGACAAGATGCGCTTTTAGGAGCTAGTGATCTCATTTCCTACATTGAGAACATCGCTATCCAAAATGAACCATTAGTGGCGACCATCGGAAAACTTACTGTAAGTCCGGGTGCTAGTAATGTAATACCTGGCCTTGTAACAGGAACGCTGGATATCCGTGATTTAAATGTGGATCGTAAGAAAAAAGCCATTGATGCCATATTAACTGAAAGTGAAAGAGTAGCAAAAGCTAGAGGACTCCAAATTCATTTTGAACAGGTCATGGAAGCCGATCCTGTATACTGTGATGAACAATTGATTAAAGTAATCGAGGAGTCCATTAGCGAACTGGATGGCAGTGCTATCAGTCTTGTAAGCGGTGCTGGTCACGATGCAATGGCTATGGCGGATGTAACGAATGTTGCAATGATTTTCGTTCGTTGTAAAGATGGTCTTAGTCATCACCCTGATGAATTCGTGACTGTAGAAGATATGGGTGCAGGAGCTAGAGTCCTTTACTCTACAGTGATTAAGATAGCCACAAACCAATATTGAGGAACTAATAAGTTTTGGCTATCAACTAAAAGAGAACTTACAAAAAACTCGTGATCCGACTGTATCGGATCACGAGTTTTTTCAAAATGAATACATTTCAATTTTAGGACAAAGATCCTTCATTCGATGAAACAGTCATGAGTATCGACAATGATCCAATGTAATAAAAGGAGTTCTGTATGTTCATAAAAAAGCCACTGAAATTCCTGGATTCCTCCATAATCCAAGACACTCCAGAAAATAAAGTCGAGATTTACTCTTTATATTGATCTCTGTCTGCGTGGGCAGTTACCTTCAGTCAATATCTGCTTTAGTAGTGATTACAATAACTTATTAATCACTATTACCCCTGAAAATTGAACTCATGAGTAAAGCTATACGTAAATGAAGTGAGTTTTTGGCATCATGAACGGAATAATTCAACATGTCCTCACATTTGGCAATTCGGTATTTAACGGTATTACGGTGAACAAACAGTTTCCTGGATGTAATAGCAAGTTCACAATTATTATCCAAATATACCAATAAGGTATTAACTAAGTCTTTTTCATCTTTATTTTTCGGGTAGGATAGAGAACGTAAAGTATTTTCATAAAATTTTTTTAAATCTTTTTCGGGAATTAACCGAATCAGTTCGATTAATTGCTTGGTTTCGTAAAAGTTGATAAATTTATTTTGAAACAGTTCAGCCCCATTTGTCCATGCTTCCACTGCCTCTTCATATGTAAGGTGGATATAGGTAAGGTCATTAGAAAAGTTACCAACTCCAAACGACAACGAAATTTTTAGATTTGAATAAGCCTCATTCTGGAATTCCTTCAGCCTTTCTTCTATTATGCTTTTAATCGAATCATTAATATTCAGAGGAGCTTGCATCAAAATAACAAAATATCCATCTTTCATAAAAACGATGTTGTTAGTATCTATTTTTAAAAATGATTTATGTAAAAATTTATATAAATAGTCGTATAATCTATTCATTATGTCTGCACTTTTTTGTAAAGCGTTTTGTTTATCATCATCAATCTTACATACAATGCATACGTATTTCATATTGTCGATTAAGCCATGCTGTTTTCCCCTATGAATAATTTCTTGTTTGTTAGAAATCTTTCCATCAACAAGGGAAGCAAAAAAGTTATTTTCTAACAAACGACTGTTTTCTCTAATAGCCTCGTTTTTAAGCAGCGTGAATGAAATGACTGTTGATGCTTGTTCTATAGCTAATTGTGATGATGGGTATGAAAGCTTCTCATGGTGAAGAATTAATAGAAAATAGGGATAGGGACGCATTGTTTTCACCCGAAACATCTTTATAGAAATGCCCGTATTTTGGATGTCGATTGTGAGCTGGTTTTTCTCTAGGTATGTTTCTATATCACGTTTAATGTGTTCTTGAACATTTTTCATAACGATTTTCATATTTCCTGTACGAAAATGATGAGAAAAGGATGTCACATCACCAATAGGATCAAGTAGGAGAACAGGACATTTTAATAGGGAGCCAAGATTTTCAATTAAAGAATTCAGACTGTAGCCTTTTATCATCATATTGGTAAATTCCTTGTGAATATGCATCGCATAGAATAACTCTTCAATTTGGTTATCCCATATAAAGCTTAATAATTGATGAGCAACCGCACCTAAAGTTAATGTCTCTGGAATTTGAATAATTGGAAATTCTAATGAGTCAGCCAATTCGATTACATCCTGCGGGATCTTATCAATGAATCTTTTAAGTTTAATGGCAATCCCTGCACATGGAAGTTCATTAATTTGGGAAATGAGATTGCATAATGCATGAGGGTCGTTTTTAAAAGCGTATCCTGTTGTCAATAATAGGGAGTTCTTAGCTAAAAAATTGATGGCATCTGGTGTTTCTGAAATCTCAATTGATTCTACTTTCCTTTTAAGTCCGGCATGTCCAGCAATAATTTTGGCTTCTTGAAACACATCAACGATAAATAAATCTTCTACCTTTTTCATCATACACCTTCTAATTCTACATTTTGTCAGTTTTTATTACTAGAAAGGGAAGCAAACGAATCTTGTTAAATTTGGACAAAAATTTAAATGGAAATTGTTTACATAGCATAATGATTTTGTGAATGAATCCGCTTATAATCAATTGTATAGAGGATTGAAGGTTAATGAAACTGTTTTCAAGATTTTTTTTTACATTCCATAAATCCCAAGTTCTTATTATATTTAGAAACTATATTTATATTTTGAAGCGTATACAATCCGCCAGTTCTCTATCATTTTTCTCAGGTACGATGCTCGCATTCGTTCATCTATATTGTTTTTGTTTAAGGCTGTTTTCGCATACTTTGTTGCTATTTACGAAGTAGTGCAGTGTGGTTGATTTCCCCTCCAGGTGCTCGCTTTCCGCGGGGCGGGCGGTGAGCCTCCTCGGCGTAAACGCCTGTGGGGTCTCACCTGTCCCGCTGCTCCCGCAGGAGTCTCGCACTTCCGCTCCAATCAACCTTAAATAGTTTCGTTTTAAAAACAACAAYCTTTACGAAAAGAGCCTT